>JBFWSD010000718.1:0-4493 GCA_050248575.1 Gemmataceae bacterium | reverse complement strand
CCGCTCGCCGAGCAACTCCTGCACGGCACCTTCGACGGCAAGGACACCATCACCGTGAAGGTGACCGAGGTGGACGGCGAGAAGAAGCTGACCTTCGAAGCGTCGACCACGCAGCCCGAGCTGGTGGCGTCCGGCCCGGCCCCCGAGCAGCCCGCGGGCGGCGGCGAAGGGCAGAACTGATCATCGACTGAACCCATCCACCCCGCGGCCGGCGACAGCCGCGGGGTTTTTCATGCGCTGGTCGTGCTCATTTGCTCTTGCGCAGCGTCCGCTCGAGGAAGGCGCGCACCAGCTTGTTGCGCTCGGCGTCGAAGAAGGCTTTGCCGCCGTGCCCGCTGCCATGCACCACCTCGAAGAAGACGTCGAGCTTGTGCTGCTTGTAGACGCCGTGAAGCTCGTGGGCCTGGTTGATCGGCATCTGCGGATCCTGATCGCCATGGATCAGCAAGAGGGGCGGATCCTTCCCATCCACATGAAACACCGGGCTGGCCAACTTCGCCAGCTCGGGCTTCTCCTCCGGCCCGTCTCCCAATAGCAGCTTGAGGGCCGGCACGCGCACCCCGAGTCCATGCGGCGTCGATTGCTTGAGGATCGTCGTCAGATTGCTGGCCCCAAAGTAATCCACGATGGCCTGCACGTCGCTCGACTGGTCGAGATGCTTGCCTACGCTGCCCTCCAGCTCCTTGTGGCCATTCGTGACGCCCACGAGGGCCACCAGATGCCCGCCCGCCGACGAGCCCGCAATGCCGATACGCTCCGCGTGGTAGCCATATTCCTTCGCATGCGCCCGCAAGTAGCGAATCGCCGCCTTGATGTCATGAACCTGGGCAGGAAACTTCGCCATCGGCGAGAGCCGATAGTCGACGCTGGCCACGGCGTAGCCCGCCTGGACAAGGAAATCGAGCGGCATGCCCTTGCGCGAACCGGCCCGCCAGGCGCCGCCATGCACCCACACCACCAGCGGCGGTTCTTTCACTCCCCTGGGCAGGTACAAGTCGAGCAGCAGCTTGTGGCCCTCCACCTCGGCAAAGACGATGTCTGGCTTGACTTCAGTCTTGGCCTCCTGGGCGGGTGCTGACAAAACCACGAGAAGGGCCAGCGCCAATGTCAGCATCAACAAGCCTCGCATCATCGCCTCCTCAGCTCTTTTTCGTGCCTTCGTGTATTTCGTGGTTGCTTCCCATGGGGCGTCCGGCACTCGACGGTCCCCAATACGATAAACGACGAAAGGCACGACATACACGAAAAGGTCTTGGCGGGCTCTGCGGTAATGTCGTTTTCAGTCGCGTAGAGCATGGCCGGTCAGGTGCAAGAAGACCCGTTCGAGATTGGGCTCCTGCGTGTCGAGGCCGGTCAGGTCTACCTTGAGCTCTTGAAGGATGGCCACCACGCGGGGCAAGGCGGCCTGCACGTCGCGACATTCGAGGGCCAGTTCCGTCCCGTTCGTCTCGAGCAGCTTGACGTCGGGCAGCTGCCCGAGCTGCTCGGCCAGCTCGGCGGGCAACGGCTCCGCACGCAACCGGATCGAGCCGGTGAGCTTGTGTAATAGCCCGGGCAGCGTGTCGCAGGCCACCAGCTTGCCGTGGTCAATGATGCCGATGCGCGTACACAGTGACTGCACCTCTTCCATGTAGTGGCTGGTGTAGACGATGGTGACGCCCGCCTTGTTGAGCCGCCGCACCTCGGCGAAGATGTGGTTGCGCGATTGTGGATCGACCCCCGTGGTGGGCTCGTCGAGGAGAATGATGGCGGGCTCGTGAACCAGGGCCGCCCCTAGGTTGAGCCGGCGTTTCATGCCTCCCGAGAAGGTCTCGACGCGCTGATCGGCCCGTTCGGCGAGGGCCACCGCCTGCAGTACCTCGTCCACGCGTTGTTCGAGTCGAGCGCCGGTCAGCCCATAGAGTCCGCCGAAGAAACGCAAGTTCTCGCGCGGCGTGAGCTCGCCATAGAGCGCCAGGTCCTGGGGCACAATGCCAAGCCGGCGGCGCAGCTCGCGGTCGTCGCGGCCCAGCTTACGGCCAAGCAGCCGCACTTCACCCGAACTTGGCTCCAGCAAGGAAGAAACGATGCTGAGCAGCGTGGTCTTGCCCGCGCCGTTCGGGCCGAGCAACCCGAACATCTCACCTTCCCGCACCTCGAAGCTGACGCCCTCGAGCGCCTGGCGTGTGCCATAGCGCTTGCCCAGGCCAATGACTTCGAGGATCGGCGTCACGAATCAAGATCCGCCTGCGCTGGTGGTTCGCCCCTGGGCAACAACATCGTCAACGATAGCGAGCGGGCTACCTTGCTGCCAGAGGCGCGTCAAGGCGCCGGCCGCAGCCCGCGCCGCTGTTCGGCCAGGGCCACGGCAAACTCTTTGGCAACATAACGCATTTCAACGTAGTTCTGGTAGAAGCTCGATACCTGCAAACTGCACCGGACTCTGATCAAGCTGTAAAAGCCGACGCCGACGGCCACGCCGTAGAGGGCTATTTCCAGCTCGGGCGTCGACAGCCCGAGATCGAACAGCTGTCGCTGATGCAACAGGCCGAACAGCACCGCCACGAACGCGAAAACGCCGAGCGCCATCAATACGAAATGCAGCTTCTGCCACCAGAACTCGTAGCGATGCGCGGGGCACAGGGGCACGCCAATCCTCACCCACGGGCTCTGGGCCTTTTGATAGGAACCGGAGCTCATCCAGTCGGCGAAGTATTGGTATTCGGAGCCCTTGGGCACCCCGAACAACTTGTCAACTCTCTCCGTCGCGGCAACGCCGCAGCACATGCAAACCATGGGCAGCCGCTCGGCCTCTTCGCGCGTGAAGAGGACCCGGTTGCCGGTGGCGGCGACGTATCCATCGTAAGCGTTGACCATCACATCGACGACACCCCCGGTTCTGTCCGCGGGGGAGTCGCCGCCCGGTAGTGCAAGTCCGCACTGCGGGCACTTCATCGTGGCGGCTTGCTGCCCGTCTGCCACTTCCACTTGCTGGCCACATTGCTTGCAGGCGATGTGAAGCATGACCGGTGCTCCTGGTCGCTGGATCGTTCACGTCATGTTAGCCCGCAACCATTGAGAATGCACGGCGGGAATGTCGTGGACGAGCCCTTTCCCGGTTGGCTACAATTCTCTGGTCTGTCCCACCTATTCTTACCCACCAAGGAGATGAACAATGATCCGTCTGTTTGTAACGCTGGTCGCAGGGGTCAGCCTGGCAGTTCCGTCGGCCCTGGTGGCCGCCGATGCCAAGCCGATCAATCTCTTCAACGGCAAGGACCTGAGCGGCTGGAAGCTGAAGGGCAACAACGAGAAGAAGAGCAAGTGGGTCGTCGGCGTCGCCAAGGTCGACCCGAGCAGCCCGAACAAGCTGGTCGTGGAGCCCGTGAAGGGGGACGAAGTGCCCCAGCTCATTAACAGCGCGGGGGGCGGCGTCGACCTGTTTTCTGAAGAGAAGTTTGGCGATGGCACCTACGAGGTGGAATTGATGGTGCCCAAGGGTTCCAATTCCGGCGTCTACGTGATGGGCGAATACGAGGTGCAGGTGCTCGATAGCTTTGGCAAGAAGACGGTCGGCCCGGGCGACATCGGCGGGCTGTACGGCGCGGCTGCCCCCAAGCTGAACGCCGCCAAAGCCCCTGGCGAATGGCAGAAGTTCGTCATCGAATACCAGGCCCCGCGTTTCAAGGACGGCAAGAAGGTCGCCAACGCCAAGTTCCTCAAGATCACTCTCAATGGCCAGGTCATCCACGAGAACGTGGAGATGAAAGGGCCGACGCCGTCGGGCGTGACGGGCAAAGAAGCGGAGACCGGCCCGCTGATGTTCCAGGGCGATCACGGCCCGGTGGCCTACCGCAATATCAAGTTCACGCCGGCGAAGTAACGCGAGTGATGGCATGGACCCGAATACGCCCGGTCATCGTCGCCCACTTGCCACGAACGTACTCCTGCTGCGCGGCCTGGCGGTCGTCGTCGTGCTGGTCACGCCGCCGGCCGTCTATTATGCCGCGCAGCATTATCTCGAAGGCAGCGACATGGCCAGCTGGCCCCAAACTGAAGGGCGGGTTTACGACCATTCCTTCTTTGAGAAGGAAGAACAGGGCCGGAAGATCTGTGCTGTCTACATCAAGTTCACGTACCAGGTAGCAGGCAGCCGTTTTCTTGGCGACCGGGCCAATCCTGGTTCCAACGAGATGTCCGCGGCCGACCGCGACGCACTGGCCGCCCGTTATCCGATCAACAGCAAGCACCCCGTCTATTACGCGCCGTCCGACCCCGCCTGGGCCTACCTCGAGCCTGGATCAGACCCCATGCTGCTCGCGCGGCTGGTGCTGGCGTGCCTGTTGCCCGTGGTGGGGCTCGTCCTCTGGGCGTTCAGCATGAATCCGCCCGCAGCGGACAGCCCGGGTGCCAGGTGGGCAAGCCTGGGCACAACCTTGATCGGCTTGTGTTTCGCCTGCCTGGCCATCGGTGGAGCGGTGGTGAAGATCTTTTTTTCCGAAGCGCCGAAAAAT
>JBFWSD010000717.1:0-4497 GCA_050248575.1 Gemmataceae bacterium | reverse complement strand
GACGAGGAGGTCGGCTTCGCGGAAGGGGAGCTTGCCGATCAGCCGCTTGGCTTCCACGAGCAACTTCTCTTCCTCGCTCTCGAAGTTGGCGGGCTGGACGCCCTTGATGATTGCCGTGTCGTCATAAGCATTCTCGACGATGCCCAGACCGAAGGCGATGGCGGCCTTCGCCAGCATGTGCCGGGCCACCGAACGCACCACCTTGTCGTACGGGTAGTCGAGCAGGATGC
This sequence comes from Gemmataceae bacterium, assembly GCA_050248575.1. Taxonomy (GTDB): domain Bacteria; phylum Planctomycetota; class Planctomycetia; order Gemmatales; family Gemmataceae; genus JBFWSD01. Next base: position 4,267 of record JBFWSD010000717.1, on the reverse strand, counting down.
GGTGATACTCGAGGGCGCCGACGTGCTTGCCCAGGCCGATCATCATCATCTTGCACAGCCCGCTCTCGATCGGGCCGTGGTAGCCCGTGTGCGGCTTGACGCGGCCCACCACGCCGATGTGGTCTGCCTCCGAGGCGTGCTTGTCGAGATAGACCGGGAAGCCCGCGCTGCTGTTGCCCAGGGAGATGACCTCCATCGACGCCTTGATGGGCACGCCGACGAAGTCCTCCGTGATGCCATAGCTTTCGATGACCTTGCGTTGTCCTTCGGCGGTGCCGCCGCCGTGGCTGCCCATGGCGGGCACGAGGTAAGGCTTGGCGCCGAGATCGCGCAGGAACTTCGCGGTGGCCTGCAGGATGAGGCCGATGTTGGCGATGCCGCGGCTGCCCGCCGTAAGGGCCACGGTCTGGCCGGGTTTGATGGTCTCGCCCAGCTCGAGTGTTTCCAATGTTTGCCGGACCGCCGCCGGAATGTCCTGGACTACGGGCCGCTCGAAATGCTGCCTGACGCGAAGGATTCTTGGGTAGATCACGGCTGTCTCGATTGAAGGAAGGAACGAAGCTCCATCACCTTCAATCTACGTCAGCCCGGCCGAAAACTCTATCGAAAACGGGTGCTGTGGTGTGGGGCAGGTTTTTAACCTGCCGATGAGCAGACTGTCCCGCCGCGGTTGCAGGTTGGAAACCTGCCCCACAGGATCACTTCCCGGGCTGAAGCTTCTTGACGGGCGTCTGCTGGATTTCGCGGAGCCAGGCGGCGGCGTCGGCCTTGTTGAGGATGCGTTCCAGCCGCTTGCGCGTTTCGAGCGACGGGCCGTTCCTCAGGGCCTGCTCGATGAACGGGACGACCCAAGGGCCAATCTCTTCGAGCGTATGCGTGGCCGCCTCACGCACCGTGAATTCCTCCGAATCCAGGTCGGCGATCAACTTCGTGACGCGTGCCTTCAACTCGGGCTGCTGCTCGATGTGCGGATGATAGGCGATGCCGACGCGCACCGTCTTGGCCGGTTGCGGCGACACCTCGAGGGGCAGCATCCGGTCATACTCCGCGCGGGGCAGCAGATGAAGGGCCGACAGCCCGCCCGCCTCGAAGAAGCTCTTGTGCCAGATCTTCAGGATCGAGTCTGCCTCCTCGCCGAACAGCCCGGCGTCTTCGAGCGATTTCTTGACGGACTTGACCAGCTCGTCGGGAGCCTGCCCTGCGAAGGTTTGCAAGGGAATCGTGACCTCGGCCCCGGCGGGGATGGGCTGCTGCCGGACGGCCCAGGCGGCGTCGCGCTTGACACGCTCGGGGCGGCGATCGATCAGGAAGATCGGCCCGATCGGGAATTTCGCCGAGTTTTTCACGGTCACGCCGTCATCGGTGACGCGCACGCATTGCAGATGATCCGGCGCGGGCACGAGGCCATCGTAATAGATGAAACGTTCGGTCTCGGGCCGCGTGCTCATCCACGGCGCGGACAGCTGCAAGGTCGTGCCCGTGGTGGAGAAGAGCGATGCTTTCGGCAAGCGGGCCTCTTGTAGCCAGATTTCCTTGCTCAACTTGAACTCTTCGACGGTGACCAGCTGGCCGTTGCCGTGGTAGTTGGATGCTGGGATGGTCTTGCCGAGCCAGCCGCGCCAGCGCAGCGTATCAAAGGGGACGGGCTGTTGCTGGCCCGCGGGGACCATGCCACCGCGGCCACCGTTGTCGTTCACAGGTTCCGCAGCACAGGGCCACCATACGACCGGAGCCCCGCCGTCGGCAAACTTCACGCGCACGTCCACCTCGAGACTCGGCAACTCGCTGTATAAGTAGATGATCGGCTTGTCCCAGGCGGCCGGCGCCCAGCGCAGCCGGCGCGTGGGGAACTGACGATAGAAGTCCTCGGGCAGGCTGCCCCACTCTTCCTTGCGATTCAGGTTGGCCTGCTTCGCGCCGGCGAAGACGGTGAACACGCCCCATTCGTGCACGGTCAGATCCGCGGGCGAGATGGGCTTCATCTGCAGCGTGATCGCGGGCGATTTCAGGGTGCCGTCCCAGGCGCCGGCGAGCTGTTCCTTGGTAGCTTCGGCGTAGATGTTCTCGATCTTCTGCTTGCCATTTTCGATGGAGCTGCGCTGGCCGACCACGGCCCGCTTGGGCAGTTTCGGGCCTTTGAAGGTGTAGTGCAGTTCGTACCCGCCATCGCGCGTGAAGGCATCGACCGGCTCGAAAGACTTCCCGCGGCGCTGGTAAGAGACGAACAGGTTACGAATGTCAACGAACTCGACGCGGCGGATCTCGCCGGGCTGAAGGGCCACAAAACTTGCGGGTACCGGGCTGCCCCCCTTGGAGGTGCTGTTCTGCCGAACCGGCTTGCCATCAGGTCCCTTGATCGCCAGCTGGTGATGATCGGTCATCGACAGGTCGAAGTGGTTGAAGATGTAACGTACGCGCTTCGAGTTGTTGCGAATCTGGACGACGGCGCGGATGGGCTGCCCGTGCGTGGCGGCGGGCTCGACCAGGAGTCGGCACGACAGCCCGTCGACTTCCTCACCCCACGGGGCCTGCGCGGCGCTGGCGGGCAACGGCAACGTCAGCGGATCGACCTTCGGCCTGGTGTCGGCGGGCGGCCCGGGATTCTTGGCAGCGACCAGGAGCGTCAACACGAAGAGGACCACAGGCACCAGCAGCAAGCGAACGCGCGGCATCACCATCTCCCAATGAATCCTCAGTTTTCGATCCTATCTAAGACGTGGCACGGCCAGCTCTGGCTTGACCTGAGCGAGGAGCGCAGGCGTAACTGATTTGACTGTTTTGGGTTCCGTCTTCAAAACTCCATACGGTTCAGGGCCCGTGTGCCGATACGCAAGGGCACGATCACGGCGAGTACGCCGACCAGAATCCCCAGCGCCAGCCCGGAGATGACCACCCAGTTGAAGCCGGTCTCGCCGTAGGAAGCACGCACGTGCCAGGGGACGGCCATGAAGACGACTTCGATCAGCAGGAACACCAGGCAGGCCAGCAGGTTCATGGTTCCGGAGAAGCCGACGGCGATCTTGGAGGGATCGGTCTCGCGGAAGTTGGGCATCCAGGCGCCGAAGCCGACGCTCAGCCCGCTCAGCCCGAGGGCCACCACGAACACAGTGAGGGCATGAATCGCAATCACCTCGATGGGCAGCCCGAGCATCATATCGCTGAAGAGTATGAGGAACTCGGAGATCAGCAGGGACCAGGTGGCCGAGAAAGCAAACTTGCCCAGCACCAGGCGTGAGCGGCTCAGAGGCAGCAGGCCGAGGATCCAGAACTTCTTGCCCTCCAGGCTGAGCATGGGATAGATGAAGCGGCCCGTGTAGGCGCACAGGAGCAGTGTAGTGGCGATCAGGTTGATGATGCTGACCGGGTTCTGGAACTGCTTGCCCAGTTCTTCCTGGTAGAAGCGTCGCATGTTGGCGAAGTAAAGGACGACAAGGGCCATCAAGATCAGTACCTGGGCCCACTGGGCCGGATCGCGGCGAAAGGTGCGGAAGTCCTTGATGATGAGCAGCCTGGTTTGCGGATCGAGGAAGCCGATGAGGGAATCGAGCCCGCGGTCGACCCAGCTGATGTCGAACTGTTGTTTCTGGTAGCCCCCCGAAGTCAGACGGTTGTAGCCACGCCGGTAGAGATGGAAGGCCAGCCAGGCGGTGATCACGTAAAGGAAGAGCCCGTTAGCCCAGACGAGCGTGAGGCAGTAGACCGCCAGTCCCAGGTCGCCGCGGGCCGCCGCGATCAGGCCGCGCGACATCCAGTGATTGGGGGCAAGCGGCCCGCGGGCATAAGCCAGCTGGGCCAGCAGCCCTTGAAAGAAGTCGGGCAGATCGGTCTGCTGGACGTTGCGCGGCCAGATGCTGTAGATCCAGAAGCTGAGCAAGCCCAGCCCGATCACGATCGTGGCCGCCACGACCTGCTTGCGCCGCCGCGGCACGTAGTTGACAATGGCGAGACAGATCAACGCCCCGATCGACCCGGGCAGCAACACAAAGCCCACGAAATAAAGAATCAAGAGCGGATAGAAGTACCACGGCGAGCCGTTGACCAGCCCGTGCGCGATCAGCACCGGGCTGCCCAGCAACAGGAAGCCCCAGCTGCTGAAGGCCAGCGCTCCCTGATACTTGTAGGCGAAGACGAAGTCGGCCCGCGCGGGCATGGTGAGCAGGAAGCCGGTCTCCGCCGAGCTGAACAGGCTGCTATACAGAATGATCCCGCTCGAAAAGATCAGCAGCACCATCAGCGAAAGGAACATCAGGTCGAAGAGGATGCCGAC
>JBFWSD010000716.1:0-4499 GCA_050248575.1 Gemmataceae bacterium | reverse complement strand
TCCTGCCCGATCGCGTTGGCGAAGATCGGCGAGAGGTAGGAGACGCCGGTGGGCGAGACCTTGAGGCTCTCGGGATCGTAGAAGGAGGGATGCATCTGGCGGGCGTGGATGTGGCCCCAGCGGTCGCGGAAGTCGTTGGCGTTGCAGCCCGCCACGTGGAAGCCGCGCTCGCGGTTCCAGTTGAGGATGGAGACGGCGTTGACACGCCCCTCGAGAAGGAGATCCACGGCGTGCCCGCCGAGCTGGCAGCCGTGGAAACGGTCGAACAGGATGGGCCGTCCGCCGCGCTGCGTATGGCCGACTTTACGAGTGAAGATGGCGGCCCGGGCTGACTCGTTGCGGCGCTTGCTGGTGAAGTAACTGTCCCCCAGGCGGCGAATCAGCAGGTTGCGGACCGCGTCGGCGGCCCCGCTCAGCACCTTGTTGCCCGCCGGATCGGTGGACGCGATCTCCGCGCCGAGGTCCTGGCCCTTCTCGTCGACGATGCCCTCGGCACAGACGATGACCACGTTTTTCTGCAGTTCGTAGATCTCGATGACGCGTTCGACCAGGCGGTCGACGTTGAGCGGATGCTCGGGGACGACGACGATGTCGGGCTGCCCGTAAGCGGCGCCGAGGGCCAGGTAGCCCGAATGCCGTCCCATGACCTCGATGATGGCAATGCGTCGATGGCTCTCCGCCGTGGTGCGGATGCGCTGCACGCCCCAGGCGGAAACAAAGACCGCCGTCGCGAAGCCGGGCGTCACGTAGTTAAGCATGTGCTCGACGTCGAAGCGGTGTCGGTTGGCGCCGCGCACATAGCGATAGCCGGGGGGCTCGGGCTGAGGATCGCGCTGCCACTCGTCAGGTTCGTGGCGATAGTTGAGCCCGAGGTCGTTGTCGATCGTCTTGGGCGCCAGCACCGTGGGCAGAAACTCGGACAAGGCTTGCATGCCGTTGAGCGTGCCGTCGCCCCCCACACAAATGAGTCCTTCGATCTGCAATTTCTGAAGCCGCTCGACGATCAGCCCGATGGCGTTCTTGTCGGTGTGGTCGACGTAGTCGCGCGAGGCGCCCAGGACGGTGCCGCCCGAGGCGCCGTCGAGTTCAGGAATGGTGCTGAACAGAGGATTCAGTCGCAGATGAGGTACGCGCGGATTGAACAGGGCACTGAAGCCCTTGACCAGCCCGATCACCTCGACCCGGCGTTGATTGGCGCGGGTGACCGCGCCCTGAATGGTGGCATTGAGGGCCGGCGTGTCGCCGCCCGCCGTCAGGATTCCAATGCGTTTCATGTGTCTCCACGGAAAGTACCAGCGAGCCTTGCAGAAGTCGGATTCTATGGGGCACTCCTCATGCCGAGCGCAACGCGACGTGCGCAGTTGTCGCAACCACTGACGTGGCAATGCGTTCGGTGGACGGCAATCACCAGAATCTCCGACGTGCTTGCCTCGATCGCATGCAGCACTGCTGCAACCGCAGGCGAGGAACCATGCGTGCCTGGCCGCGTCGGGCCGTCGAACGCCAGCGGAAGCTTGCGTCGAACCGCCCGCCGGGCTACCTTCATTCCTGTCGAGTCTTGATTTCAAAGGGGGGTACACATGGAACGCAGGGCATTCTTGCAAACCGCGGCCTCCACCGCGGCGCTGGCCGCCGGCGCACGCGTGCTGGGAGCCAACGAACGCTTCAACGTCGCCGTGATCGGCTGCGGCGGTATGGGTTCGCATCACCTCGGCCGACTGCTCAATAACGACATGGTCGATGTCGCTTACGTCTGCGACGTCGACGAGAATCGCCTCGCCAAGGCGGCCAAGGCCGCGACCGATCGCAACAAGCAAACCAAACCGGTCAAGGATCTGCGCAACATCCTCGACGACAAGAAGATCGACGCGGTGTGGATCGCCACGCCGGATCACTGGCACGCGCCGGCCGCGATTTTGGCGCTCAACGCGGGCAAGCACGTCTATGTCGAAAAGCCTTGCGCGCACAACATCCGCGAGGGCCGCTTGATGATCGAGGCGGCCCGCAACAACAAGCGCACCTGCCAGGTAGGCACGCAGAGCCGCAGCACTGCCCATTTGCTCAAGGCCATGGAGATCCTCAACAAGGGGACCATCGGCGATATCCTGGTGGCCAAGGCCTGGAATAGTCAGAAGCGGGCCAACATCGGCCACGCCAAGCCGGTGCCGGTGCCGCCGAACCTCGATTACGAGTTGTGGGTCGGCCCGGCCCCGCTGGTGCCCTTCCAGCCCAATCGTTCGCACTACACCTGGCACTGGTGGTACGACTTCGGCACGGGCGACATGGGCAACGACGGCGTCCACAACATCGACATTGCCCGCTGGGGCCTGGGCGTCGACAAGCATCCGAGCACCATCTCCGGAACGGGCCACAAGCTCTTCTTCGACGACGATCAGCAGTTCGCCGATACGCAGTACATCGTGTTCGACTATCCGGGCGACGGCAAGTTTGGCGCCCGCCGCCAGCTCATCTACGAGCAACGCATCTGGTCCCCCTACATGCAGGAAGGCTTCGAGAACGGCGACGCCTTCTATGGCACCAAGGGGGTGATGTTGCTGGGCCAGACCGGCATGAAGCTCTACGGCGCGGACAACAAGCTGATCGAGGAGGCCAAGGGCGCGCCTTCCGTGCCCGATCACCACGCCAACTTCTTCGAGTGCATCAAGTCGGGCAACCGGCCCAACGCCGACATCGAGATCAATCATTTGTCGTCGAGCTTGTGCCACCTGGGCAATATTGCCAGCCGCCTGGGCCGCGCGCTCCGTTTCGATCCAGCCAAGGAGCAATTCGTCGACGACAGCGAGGCCAATGCCCTGGTTGGCCGCAAATATCGCGAGCACTGGGCCACGCCGAAGGGAGCGTGAGGATGTCAAGGTCGCGTCGGCTGCCGGCCCGGCTCATCGTCATCGGCGTCTTGTGCTGTGCCGGCGGCTACGCGGCCCTCGAGTATTCCACACGTCAGGCGGCCGCGGAGCGCCAAGAACACATCGACCGCGCTGTTCGAGAGCAACTGGATAACGGCCGCGCCATCGACTTGCAGGTCGAAGAACCGGACCAGCCGCTCCTCGTGCCCGGTCGACTGGCTTTCTATTTCGGCCTCGCATTTCTTGTAGTGGGCTGCATTCTCTGGGTCCAGCAACCTCCCGCCAGGCGAAAGCGCCGCAAAGAACGGGTGCGCGTAGAAACATTCTCCCCTCCCGATGATGACGACGGCCTCGAGCTGGTGCCCTGTCCCTACTGCGGCGAGTCGATCTACGAAGACAGTGTTCGCTGCCCGGAGTGTGGCAACTACCTTTCGGAAGAGGATGAGGCCCGGCCGCCGCGCCGCTTGCCAATCTGGTTCGCACTCGGTTTGTGTGCGGCCCTCTTCGTGGCGCTGTCGTGGATCCTGTCGCGCTGATTTCGCAGTTCCATTTCGCCTCATGAACACGCCGGTCAGACGCCTTGACGAGACTGCGAAACGAACGGTTGCCGCTCTGCATGAGACCTCCAGTCTGCACCTTCTCAATCCGCTTCGGCGAGTTGATCGAGCCAAAATTTGGGGTGGAAGTGCTCCCCACCCCTTGCACACTTCGGTTGCACACCGACGGCTGTTATGCAATCGCACCAGGCCATTGCGGTTTGCCGACTTGGGGCGAAAAACGCCGAATTCCAAGTGTGCAACGGGTGCGGCCGCCCGGCCACCACTGGCGCAAGCAAGATCGCTGACGCGCCTCGCATTCACCGAGCGCGCTGACTCAATGCTGCGCGCGAGAGAGAAAAAGTACGTGTCCAAATTGTCTGTCCGATCAGTCCGAGCTCGCCGGTTGCCTCTGGGAGCAATCGCGGCCTCGTTCTTGATGGCCTGCCTGCGGCCCTTCTATTGAGAAATCCCCGGTAGACGGCTCCGTTTGCGCAATGGAGGCCTATTGCTGATCTCTCTTAGCCATTGCAGGATTTTGCTTTGTGTCAAATCACCTTCCCCGAAAAGCAAAAAGTGCGCAAACAAACGCCTCAAGTCAGAGTGGCCAAACGAGTTCCGCATCTGGTTGTGACACCGAGAGACATTGGTTGACAGATCATTCAACCTCCCGTCGAACGCGCAGCGGGCCAATTTCCCATAATGATGCGCCGGGCCGGGGAATAGTACGTGTCAGGTTTGTCTGTCTGTGGGGCCACGAATCGACACGAATGTCAATGTTCCTGAAGACCAATCAACCACGAATCGACACGAATCGACACGAATATCGCAAAGGAAAAAGGAGAAAGAGGGCGCAGCGCTGCGTCCCCTTTCTCCTTCGCTGTGAAGAGACTGCGAAACAAACGCTGCCCGTCTGCATGGGGCATTCCGTTTGCACCCTCCGGTGCTGGGCACCCTGAATCCGCATCGGCGAGGTGATCATGGATTTACAAACTCCCGTGGAGGTGAGGACTTGCGCCTTCTGTGGCAAGCAGGTGGTTTTTTCGCCCAGTGAGGAAGAACTGGCCGAACATCAGGATATGGTGGGGCAGAAATGCCC
>JBFWSD010000715.1:0-4500 GCA_050248575.1 Gemmataceae bacterium | reverse complement strand
CTGCATCTCCAGGAATGCTGCCGGCCACGCGATTCCAGGGTCACTTCGACCGCGATGACATCCCCGGCTCCTCGAAGCACTAAAACTTGCCGGTGAAACTGAGTACGTAGATTCGCTTGCCGTCGGGATAGGCCCAGCCCCCCACGTACGTGTTGAAGGCGCGGCGCTGACCGTCTTCCACACACTCACTTCCTGGAATCGCACAATGCCACACTTGATTGCCGGTGACGAGGTCCAGGCCGTAGATCGGCGAAGTGCGGCCACGCTCGTAATCGAGGCCGCCCACTTTGCCCGCCGTCGTCACCAGCACCAGATCTCCACAGATGATCGGGCTGAGGATCTCCGATACCCCCTCGGGCTTGAACGACCAGGCTTCTTTGCGTTCCTTGATATTGATGCAGCGCAAGGGCACCGTGGTGTTGAAGCCAGCAACCACCAGGAAGTCGCCCGACAAGGCCAGGCCGGTCGCGGAGATCGTCTCCTCCATGGGCAGCGTCCAGAGGAGCTTGCCGGTGCCGGCGTCAAGTGACGTGAGGGCATTCTGCCGGAAGGCATAAACCACCTCGTCGCGATATAGGGGCTTGCACATGGTGCCCCCCGGGATGGCCCAGAGGACCTTGCCGGTCTTCGCGTCGAGAGCGATGAACTCGCCGGCGCCACTGCGTCCGTGCGCGCTGGGGCCGCGTTCCTTGCTGGGATCGGCGAAACTGGCGGCGTAGACCCGGCCGCCAGCCACGGTGATATTGCTCAGCTGCGGTTCGTTCTTGTGCTTGACCTTCCACAGGTGTTTGCCCGTAGCGATATCGACCGCGTGATAGTAGCATTCGGTCGTCTTGCTGGACTTTCCTCAGAAGTAGGCAACGCCCTCGTGGATGACCACTGCCGGCTTGAGCCCGGCATTCGTCATGCGCCAGACACTGTGCATCGGGCTGGCGTCCACCTGCCACTTGACGGCACGAGTTTGCAGGTCGATGGCGTAGAGATTGTCGGTGCCGGTCACATAGAGCACGCCGTCGTGAATGGTCGGGTGGCCAATGGGCCCTTCGATGGTCCATAGCAGTTTGCCTGTCATGGCATCGATGGCGTGCAAGACCCCTTTGGCGGTGCCATAGACGACTCCCTCGTGAACAAGAACGTGCGTCCATTCTTCGCGAGCGATTCCCTGCACGGTCCTGGTCTTCCACTTCATGACCGGGTCTTTACGAATCGGCTCCATATCGAGATAACGACGCTCCATCATGCTGCGGGCAGGAAGAGTAGCAGGCTCGCGTGCGGCAAGTTCGCCAATCATCGCGAAGACGAGAGTGGCAATCGACAGGACTGAAGCGCGGCTATTCGCAGGAATCATCGTCAGGCCTCCCCGATCAACTTTTCCGTCAAGTTTTGACAAAAAAACTGAAAACAGTCGGGAGCGAGAAGTGAACAAATCCTGCCCTCGCAGCAGACGGCCTCTCGCGTCGAAGAATCAACATGAGATTGACGGGAAGGATTGCTGCGCCAATCGTTCGGGGCTAAGATCGATCGAGAGTGTGCGCCATCCTTCATCGTTCCAATGGCACCTGATCCAGCGACTTCGCGCAGGAGGTACGAGGTATGGGCTCGAACGACCTCGTGGAGAAGTCGCGGCAGGCCGGTCTGACATGGCCATCCAAGGTCGAAGAAGCACTGGATGAGTTTGAGCGTTGCTGGCGGCGCGGAGTGGAACCTGACATCGACAAATACTGGCGGCCCGCCTGCGCTGCAGGCCAGCTCGCCGACGCAGCACAGCGCCTCCGCTTCCTGCAAGAACTGGTACTCATGGACCTGGAATACCGCTGGCAGCGCTCGAATGCCGACGGTGCCGCCAAGCGGTTGGGTCCGCGCCTCGAGGACTATGTCGCTCGCTACCCCGAGCTTGGCCAGCCGGCACCATCACTCGAACTGATCGGCTGGGAATACCGGGCTCGGCAGCGCTGGGGTGATCGACCCGGGCACTCCGAGTATCTCGAACGCTTCCCGCAATGGCGCGCCAGGCTGGACGAACATCTGGCCAGGATCGATGCCGCCTTGGCTGCGGATCGAGCGTCGGCCATCAGGACCGCGCCAAACCTGGCTTCGGCGCTCACGGCACCGACGTCGTGGGCGAACACCTGCCAGCCCATCACTTCAGCAGCAGCCTTACTCGACCTGTTGCGGCAATATCGCTTGCTCACGGCGGAGCAGCTCAATGAGCTGACGCGGAGCCCGGGCGGCCGCTCCGCGCAACCTCGGGCGCTGGCCAAGGAGATCTTGAATCGCAGCTGGTTGACCGCCTACCAGGTCAACCAGCTCTTGATGGGGCGGGGTCACGAGTTGCGGATTGGCCCGCACCTGGTGCTGGAGCGCCTCGGCGAGGGAGGCATGGGGCAAGTCTTCAAGGCCCGGCACCTTGAACTGGGCCGCCTGGTCGCCTGCAAAGTCCTGCGCTCAGACCTGCTTGGCGACGCCGAGGCAGTGAATCGTTTCTTCCGGGAAGTACAGCTTCTCAGCCGACTCGCCCATCCGAACATCGTGCGTGCTTATGATGCGGCACCGCTGGGCGCCACCTACTACTTGTCGATGGAATACGTGGAAGGGACTGATCTGAGTCAGCTTGTCAAGAAGTCCGGGCCGCTGCCGCTCATGCAGGCTTGCGCCTACATCCGCCAGGCGGCGCTCGGCATGCAGCACGCCCACGAGCGCGGGCTGGTGCATCGCGACATCAAGCCGTCCAACTTGTTGCTGGCGGCTGCGTCGGAAGAGTTGGCCAGCGTCGTCAAGATCGTAGATTTCGGCTTGGCCCGGCCACGCGCCTTGCCGGAACAGAAAGAACTGGAAGACGTGACGCAGCGACTGACACCGCAAGGCGCGGTCGTGATGATGGGAACGCCCGATTACATGGCGCCCGAGCAGGCCCTGGATTTTCACGGCGCCGATGTGCGTGCCGACATCTACAGCTTGGGCTGCACGTGGTACTTCCTGCTCACGGGCAAGCCGCCTTACGCCGACGTCAATCTATCCCAGAAGCTGCTGCGGCACCAGCAGGGCAAGCCGGCTCCGCTTCGCCAGTTCCGCCGCGATGTGCCGCGCGCCGTCCGACTTGTGCTGGAGCGGATGCTGGCCAAGGATCCGGCCGCACGATACCAGACACCGGCCGAGGTCGCCGCGGCCCTCGAACCGTGGTCAATGCCCAAGCCGCCACCCTCTCCGGAAGCACTGCGAAAACGGCGTCGCCGTATCGTCCTCGGCACTCTCGGGGCAGGTATGATCTTGCTCGGCTGGCCGCTTGCACGCCTTTACTTGTCCGGCCGCCCCAAGGAACACACCTGGCAGCACGACGAACCTGTGTCGAGCGTTGCGTTCAGTCCCGATGGCAAACTCCTGGCCAGCGGCGGTGCGGGCGAAGTCTATGTCTGGAATGTCGACACTGGTGAAGAAGTTGCCCGGCTAGAACATCGACAGGCCAAGCTCCAGCGCGGCGTCGAGGTGACCTTCTCACCGGATGGTAAGCTGCTGGCCGCCGGCTCGGCGGCCGGCCACTCGGCGCCGGCCGTCAACCTCTGGGACCTGGCCGACCTCACCGCTGCCGCGCCGCGCGAACTGGGACCCAAGAACCAGTACTATCTTCACGCGCTGGCCTTCACCGCCGATTCCTCGAAGCTGGCCACCAGTACGTCGGGCAGCCCGGTGACCTTGTGGGATGTGCCCACCGGCCGCATCGTCCGCACCTATTCCGCCCCGGGCGCGGGCGCCATTCGCTCCTTGTTACTCGCGCCCGACGACAAGGCCCTCTACGGTTGTGCTTCCTATCACGACGTCTGCGGCATCTTGCTCTGGAACACAGAAACCGGTGAACTGCGGGAAATCCCAGTCAAGAAGAGTCACGGTGGCAAGAACAACTACTGCATCGCGCTGAGCTCCGACGGCAAGACACTGGCTTCCGCCTTGCGAAGGTACGACATCACGCTATGGAAGCCGGAAAGCGGCGAAGTGATCGCGACCTTGTCGGGCCACCAAGACTACGTCCATGCCCTGGCCTTCTCGCCCGACGGCACCATGCTTGCCTCCGCGAGCGCCGATACGAACGTCAAGCTCTGGAGCGTACCCGACGGCAATGAACTGGCCACCTTCAACGGACATACACAGATCGTGCGCTCCGTGTGCTTCAACGCCGATGGCACCCTGCTGGCATCTGGAAGCGATGACCGGACAATGCGGACCTGGCTCGTGCCGCGCTGAGGTCCTACTCAGCAGCCATCCGCACGCTCCGCTTTCGCCTGATCACCCCCAGGGACCTAAAGGCATAATGCCGCCTGTTCCTGCGCTTCAACGCAGGCGCGGTTCAGGTCGTTGGCTTCAGCGCGGGCTGTAACTTCACTTGCCGGTAAAGTAATCGTCCAGCTCATCCGCCGTCGGCAGCCGGCGCTGGCCCAGGCCGATGACCTCGGCCATGAAGGAAGCGTCGCCGTGGTCCAGCCCCAGTTCGTGGCCCAGCTCGTGGAC
>JBFWSD010000714.1:0-4502 GCA_050248575.1 Gemmataceae bacterium | reverse complement strand
TCTCGAGGGCAGCTACCTGGATCTCGCTGTCAAAGTGGCCGATGTTGCACACGATGGCGTTGTGCTTCATCGCATCCATATGCTGCCGGGTAATCACGTCGACGTTGCCCGTGGTGGTGACGAAGATGTCGCCGAACTTGCAGGCGTCGTCCATGGTGACGACCTGGAAGCCTTCCATACAGGCTTGCAGGGCACAGATGGGATCGATCTCGGTGATGAAGACGGTGGCGCCAGCGCCGCGGAAGGCCTGGGCGCAGCCTTTGCCGACGTCGCCATAGCCGCACACGACGGCTTTCTTGCCCGAAATCATGACGTCGGTGGCCCGCTTGATACCGTCGAGCAGGCTTTCGCGGCAGCCGTAGATGTTGTCGAACTTGCTCTTGGTAACGCAGTCGTTGACGTTGATGGCCGGAAAGAGGAGCGTGCCCTTCTCGGCCCGTTCCTGCAGGCGATGAACGCCGGTGGTCGTTTCTTCAGAGACACCGATCAGGTTCTTGGCAATCTTGCTGTAGAAGTGCGGATCCTCATGGAGTTGCTTGCGCACCGAAGCGTAGACGATCTTTTCTTCCTCGGACTCGGGAGCCTTGTCGAGGATGAAGGGGTCTTTCTCGGCGGCCACGCCGACGTGGACGAGCAAGGTGGCGTCGCCGCCATCATCGAGGATGAGGTTGGGAGTGCCGCCGTCGCTCCACTCGAAGATACGGTGCGTGTATTGCCAGTAGTCTTCAAGGGTTTCGCCCTTGATGGCGAAGACGGGCGTGCCCTTGGCGACGAGGGCCGCTGCCGCATGGTCCTGTGTCGAAAAGATGTTGCAGCTGGCCCAGCGGATATCGGCGCCCAGAGCTTGCAAGGTCTCGATGAGCACCGCGGTCTGGATGGTCATATGCAGGCTGCCGGCAATGCGGGCCCCCTTGAGGGGCTGATCGGGGGCATACTTGCGGCGGATCGCCATCAGGCCCGGCATCTCGTGTTCGGCAATGGCGATCTCCTTGCGGCCCCAGTCGGCCAGCTCGCGCCAGTTGTCGACCACGACGAAATCGTGAGCCTGGTCGTTGGTTTTGGGAGCGCTTTTCTTGGTCGCGACCGTCGCCATCGCTTGTTCTCCGTGTCTTGATGGGAGGATTCCTTACCAGCATTCACAAGCTGTGTAGACTGGGCAGATCATAGCAGGAACGACGATTTTGGCCAACTCGATCCGGGCTCAGCCGACGCCACGACGCGTGTGCGGCGAACGCGCCGCCCGGGCCGGCGGTTTCTCCTCCTCGATGATGCAACGGTACGCTTTCCCTGCCGGATTCAACTCGAGCACCAGGCTATGCGGTGAATCGGCGAAACGAGAACCGATCGACAGGCGACGTTGACGAGTATTTGCCGTGGCGGTGAGTTCGACGACGATATCCGCGGCTGCCGTCAAGGTAAGCAACGACGTTCTGTCTCCGGGTTCATCATGCACCAGCAGAACCGCAACGCCCGTATCGGCAAGTGTTCTCAGTCGAGCCAGCGACGCGGGCCGCGCGGGCATGAATGCGGAAAATGGATCGAGCACCACAAGGTCGAAGGCAAACACCTGAGTCAGGTCTCGTACGTGTTCGAGCAACGCCTGTCCTTCATCGGCAGCCCCGCCGCGCGGCGGACGGCACAAATAGCAAACGTGCTTATCAAGGCGAAAGCCGGGCACACTCTGCCGCCATTGCTCGGCACTGTCCTGGGTGAGCACGAGCGCTCGGGCCTTGCGTACGGGCAAGCCTGCCAGGTCGCCCCCTTGTCGCGAACTTGCAAGCAGGGCCGCCGTCATCGTGGTCTTGCCCACTCGGGGCGTGCCATGCATCAGCGTGAGCGTATGTGGGGCCAGCAACCCACGCCACAGCCACGGGGCGGGCGGCGCCGACTCGAGGGCCATCGTCTGCAGGCGTGGAAGTTCGGTAGTCATTCGCCACCTCCAGATGTCCAGATCAAGCTGCACAGGAGATTGTACTATATTTTAGTTCATGTGTACAGAAGTTAATTTAGATGATACGACGAAGATTTTGAGAGTGACGACTTCATCGTGGGGGTGCCGAATCGGAGTTGGCGTGAATGCGCAGTGAGACTTTGGAGAAGAGTTTGGGATCGTGCCGATTCGACTCTTGCCACCGGCGCAACCTGGCGGGGGTTTTCAGTGGCAGCTGGTCTTTGGTTTCGCTATCTTACCCTGAGGCGCCTTCCACTCCAGAGGATGGGGTTTCATGAAGAAGATTGCCATCGTTCCAACGCTCCTCACCCTGGGCAACGCGGTGTGTGGCTTCGCGGCCATCGCCTACGTCAGCCGCATCTCCATGGATGCGCCGGGCAGCAACGAACACTACTTCGCCATCGCGGGCTGGCTGATCGTGGCCGCGATGCTCTTCGATGCCCTCGATGGTTACGTGGCCCGCCTCTCCCGTTCCACGTCGCACTTCGGTGCGGAACTCGACAGCCTGTGCGACAGCATCAGCTTCGGTCTCGCCCCTGCCTTCCTGATCTTGAAGATGGGGCCAGGCTGGGAACCGAGCGCGACCATGCACCAGCTTCTTGCCTGTGTTGCCGCCCTCTACATGATCTGCGCGCTGTTGCGGCTGGCCCGCTTCAATGTGGAAACGAGCAACGATTCGCTGGGCCACAAGCGCTTTCGCGGTCTGCCCTCGCCGGCGGCCGCGGGCTGCATTGCCTCGCTGGCGATCCTGCGCGGCGCACTGGCCACGCACTGGAGTCACCTCGATGTCGGTAACATTCACGGCATCCTGGAAGTGTGGGTGACGCTCGGCGGCTTTGCCGTCGCACTCTTGATGGTCTCGCGTATTCCGTACCCGAAGCAGTTCCTGGCCCCGTTCCTGCGCGGGCGGCGACACTTCGGCCATCTCGTTCATGTCGTACTGGCCTTCTTCGTGCTCTTCGCACTGCGCGAGCTGGCCGTCATCCTGTGCTTCTGGATGTACGCGATTGGCGTGGCCGCCCGCTACGGCGTGGCGCGAAGCCTGCGCCGCCTGCCCCAGCCCGCGGGCATGGAAGACGTGTTCCGTCCCTGATCTACAAACCGTAGTTTACTTCGCGTAGGATTGATTCGCTGCGGCTACCCCTGCGCCCGGCGTGACCTTCGCTCCCTGGGCCAGCAGGCACTTCTCGAGCGCCGCCAGGCAGACCAGCACGTTATTCGGCTTGGAGCTCATGCCCATGAGGCCGATGCGCCAGGCCTTGCCCTTCAGGTCGCCCAGACCGCCGCCGATCTCGATGCCAAACTCGCTCAGAAGCTGCTTGCGCACCTTGAGATCGTCCACACCCTCGGGGATGCGGACCGCGTTGAGCTGGGGCAGCTGGTGCCCCTCGACGGTGGCGTAGGAAATGCCCATGGCGGCCAGCCCGGCTTTCAGCGCCTGGTGATTGCGCTGATGGCGGGCAAAGCGGGCTTCCAGCCCTTCTTCGAGCACGATCCGCAATGCCTCGCGCAGGGCATAGACCATCGTGATCGGCGCGGTGTGGTGATAGAAACGTTCCTCGCCCCAGTAGCGCTGCACCATCGACATGTCGAGGTACCAGCTCTGCACCTTCTGCTTGCGCTTGTTGATGGCCTCCACGCCACGTTCGCTGAAGGAGACGGGCGACAGCCCGGGCGGGCAGCTCAAACATTTCTGCGTGCCGCTGTACACCGCATCCACGCCCCACTTGTCGATCTCCACCGGGATGCCCGCCAGCGAGGTCACCGTGTCGAGCAGCAAGAGCGCGTCGTTGTCGCGGCAAATCTTGCCCAGCTCTTCCATGGGCTGCCGGGCCCCGGTCGACGTCTCGGCATGGACGATGCCGACCACCTTCGGCTTGTTCTTCTTCACCGCGTCGGCGATCTTTTGCGGATCGAAGATATTGCCCCAGGGAGCTTCGAGCGTGGTGACTTGCGCGCCGGCTCGCTGGGCCACGTCGGTCATGCGCTGGCCGAACACGCCATTGACGCAGACCAGCATGCGGTCGCCCGGCTCGATCAGGTTGACCACGCACGTTTCCATGCCGGCAGAGCCGGTGCCGCTCACCGGGAAGGTGAGCTGGTTCTTCGACTGGAAACAGGTGCGGAGCATCTCTTGGGTCTCGTTCATGATCTCCAGGAACTGGGGATCGAGGTGGCCAAGCAGCGGCGTGGCCATGGCGGTGAGGACGCGCGGATGCACGTCGCTCGGCCCGGGGCCCATGAGGATACGCGGCGAAGGATTGAGCTGGCCTGGGATCGACACGGCAGTAACTCCTGTGCGGGCGAGGTATAGCTGCTGATGAGGATACGAAAACAGACAAGCGCTTGTAGGGCGCGAACGGTCACGTCCAGGCACCTAACGAGGAGGTGGAGACCTCAAGGCGATCGCGATCTGGCCCTTGCTGGACCGGATGGTCTTACCTTCTCTTACCTGGATTTCTTCGGTCTGGACTTCGACTTCGGCCTCACTCCAGTCAGCCCAGTCGATAGCGTAGACCTGTTTGCCACTGATCATGTGCCGAACCTGGAT
>JBFWSD010000713.1:0-4504 GCA_050248575.1 Gemmataceae bacterium | reverse complement strand
CGGCCCACCTTGCATGGGGCCACCCTGGTGCTGGCCTTTTCCGGCTGGATGGATGGCGGCGACGTCTCCACCGGCACCGTGAAGCGGCTGGTCGATCTCATGGAAGCGAGCCTGGTCGCCGACATCGACCCGGAGCCCTTCTACATCTACAACTTTCCCGGTTCGATGGAGATTGCGGCCCTGTTCCGGCCTACCATCGACATCGAGGACGGGCTGGTCCGCTCGATCGAGATGCCCGAGAACCGTTTCTACGCCAAGGAAGCCGCCGACCTGGTGCTGTTCGTGGGCAAAGAGCCGAACCTGCGCTGGCGGACCTTCGGCGACTGTGTGTTCCACCTGGCTCGCGTGGTGGGCGTGCAGCGGATCGTCTTCGTCGGCTCGTTTGGCGGGGCAGTGCCGCACACGCGCGAGCCGCGCCTGCACGTCACCTGTTCCGATGCCAAGATGCTGCCCGAGATGGAGCAGTACGGCGTCCGCCGCACGGGCTATTCCGGGCCGGGTTCGTTCACCAGCTACCTGATGACGCGTGCCCCCACCGAGGGGATCGAGATGCTGTCACTGGTCGCCGAGATCCCGGGCTACCTGGCGGGCAACAATCCGCTCTCCATCGAGGCGGTCACGCGGCGGCTGGCCAAGATCCTGCGCATCCCGGTGGACCTGGCCTCGTTACGGGCTGCCAGCACTGAATGGGAACTCGGCGTCACCGAGGCCATCGAGAAGAACAAGGACCTGGCCGACAAGGTTCGCGAGCTGGAAGAAGCGTACGACAACGAGTTGTTGCAAGAAGCCTCCGACGAGGGCAGCGAATGAGCGACCTGGCAGGCAAGGTGGCCCTGGTGACCGGTGCAAGCCGCGGCATCGGCCGCGAAATCGCCATTGGCCTGGCCCGCGCCGGCGCGGACGTGGCCGTCAACTATCTGGCCCGTCTCGAGGATGCCCGCGAGACGACCGCCGAGATCGAAAAGCTTTCCCGCCGCGCGCTGCTGGTGCAGGCCGACGTGGCCCGCGCCGACGACATCACACGCTTGCTTCACACGGTGGAAGAGGACCTGGGTTCCATCGACATCCTGGTGAACAACGCGGGCGTCACGCGGCCCATGCCTCTGGAACAGCTCACCGAGAAGGACTGGCACGACCTGATCGCCATCAACCTGACGTCGGTGTTCTTGCTCACGCAGGGAGTGCTGCCCGGCATGCGGAAGCGGCACTGGGGGCGGATCATCAACCTGTCGAGCGTGGCGGCCCAGCTGGGGGGCGTGGTCGGCCCGCATTACGCGGCTTCCAAGGCGGGCATTCACGGGTTGACCCATTCCTACGCGGCCCTCCTGGCAAAGGAGGGGATCACGGTCAACACGATCGCACCGGCCCTCATCATGACCGAGATGGTCATGCACAATCCCAAGGCACGGGCCGACCTGATCCCTGTGGGCCGCTTCGGCGAACCGGACGAGGTTGCTGACATTGCCGTGCTGCTCGCCAGCAACGGCTACATCACTGGCCAGACTTTCAACGTCAACGGCGGCTGGTACATGAGCTGATCACCTGAAGAGGCACGCCACGCCAAGCAGCGAACCTTCCTCGAAGGCGTGAACGTTCGCGCCCTGATATTCGGGCAAGAGTTGCTGGACCAGCTCGGCGCCGCCACCCGTGAGGTGGATGGTGCGAAACGACTCGCCCAGGCCAAGCTGGGCAATGGCGTCGCGCTGCCCTTTGCGCATGGCCGTGAGCACGGCGGCCAGCAGATCGTCGCGATTGCTGGCCAGGGTCAAGTTGCGAAAAGCGGCCCGGCTGGCCTCGATCTCCAGGCGGTCGCCGCCCAGGAAGGGGGGCTCGAGCGCCACGCGCGTCGAGCGCTCGAGGGCCGCCGGAATGGTCGAGTCGAAGAACTCTTCCTCGTCTTGTTCGCGAAAGCAGAGCTGATGCAGCCAGTCGAGGGCAGCCCCGCCCACCGGGTTGTGCGTGACGTGCACGAACGCATCGCCAACGCCGAGCAGGCGGGTCAGCCGCTTCACACTGGGGACAGGCTTCGTGGTCAAGCCAGCCAGCACCTGAGTCGTACCCATCACGTGCAGCAGGTCGCCCTCTTTCATGTTGGCGGCCAGGATGGCGCTGGAGGTGTCCGCGGTGCCAAGCTTGACGGGGATGCCGCCGACGATGCCGAGTTCGCCCGCGGCCTGGGCGTTGAGTGTGCCCAGGGTGGCCCGGCCGTCGAGCACGTCGGGCAGCCAGGACCTGTCCACCTCAAAGAAGTCGCACCAGCGCTGCGACCAGCGCTGATCGCCCAGCGTGTTGAACAGTCCGGTGAAGCAGGCGTTGGCCTTGTCGAAGGCGCGCTGGCCCGTGAGTCTCAGCCCGAGCCAGCCGTTGAGGTGCAGGTAGGAACGCACCCGGCGATGCAGGTAGGTGTCTTCGAAGTATTGTTGTTTCCAGCACACGGCAGAGATGCCGCCGGGCAGCGGGCGGTTGCCGATGGAGTGAAGCAG
Source organism: Gemmataceae bacterium (assembly GCA_050248575.1). Lineage (GTDB taxonomy): Bacteria > Planctomycetota > Planctomycetia > Gemmatales > Gemmataceae > JBFWSD01. Next base: position 2,021 of record JBFWSD010000713.1, on the reverse strand, counting down.
TTCGTCGCTGCCCGCGGTCCAGGCTTGCCGCGCCGCGATGCGGCTGCGGCGATCCAGGTGCGTCCAGGCCGGGCCCAGCGGGCGGTCTTGTTCATCCAGCAAGACGAGTGCCGGCATCAGGCACGACAGGCCGACGCCGTCGATGGGGTCGTGCCCGCGCCCGGCCTTGCGGCCCGCCTCGGTCACGGCTTGCCAGAGTTTGTCGAGATGGATTTCGGCAGCGTCGGGGGTGGGATGTTCGAGGGGATAGGCGACGCGAACGATGTCGCCCGCGGGCCGAGCGGTGCTTACTTCCACCACCGCAGCCTTCACCGACGACGTGCCCACATCCAGTGCCAGCACCTGCATCCAGCCGCCCTCGCGTTCATGAAGTGCGTGACGCGGCAATGCCGCAAGAGTGCCGACCCCGTCAGGCTCAGATTAACCGGTGGTCGAAGACCACCCGTAGCTACATTTCATACCGAGTACGACCCCGTCAGGAGTCGCAGAGCTTTGCGACCCCTGACGGGGTCGATCAGGTATGAGCGTTACTTGACCGGTGGTCTGCGCTGCGCTTCGACCACCGGCTAAACTCTGCTGACGGGGTCGTCGCAGTATCGTCACGCATGGTCATCCAGTAACAATACGACGCGAGAGGGCCGATGACAGTCAGTTTACTGACCAACGATGTTCCGTGATCGATGGACGCGGAGGGTGAGCGCGCTCAGCGCCGCGCTCGTCTGAGGCTCGCGGCTAAACGGGAGGCTCGCGGGCAAGTCATGCCAGGATGGCGCGGATGGGGTGGCCGTGGTCGATTTCGAGGCGTTTGTGGCCCGGCAGTTCCAGGCGGCGTGAATCGAGGCCGAGCAGGTGCATGGCCGTGGCGTGAATGTCGGTGATGTAGTGGCGGTCGCTCACGGCATGGTAGCCGATCTCGTCGGTCTCGCCGTGCACCACGCCCCCCTTGATGCCGGCGCCGAAGAACCAGCAGGTGAAGCCAAAGGGGGAATGTTCGCGGCCCGTGCCCGAGGTTGTCGGGGTGCGGCCGAACTCGGTGCAGACGCAGACCAGCGTGTCCTTGTCCAGCCCGCTCCGCTTCAGGTCCTTGACCAGGCCGGCGATGGGCAAGTCCACCTCGCGGGCCGCCTTCGTGTGCCCGTCGATCAGCTTGTCGTGCGAGTCCCACGGGCCAAAGCCGCCATTCCCGTGAAAGACCTGCACGAAGCGCACGCCGCGCTCGGCCAGCCGGCGGGCCACCAGGCACATGGTGCCGAAACCCTTGGCGTGGCGATCTTCCAGCCCGTACAGCTCTTTCGTCTCCTTCGATTCCTTGTCGAGGTCGAGCGTCTCGGGCACCGAGGTCTGCATCTGGGCCGCCAGCTCATACGACTGGATGCGGGCACGCAAAGCCGGGTCGTCCGGATACTGCACGTTGGAAAGCTGATGCAGCTTGTTGAGCGTGGCGAGTTGAGCGGCCCGCTCGTCGGCGGTGATGCTGTCGTCGGCCGGGCTGAGGAAGGGCAGCGGGTTCTTGCTGCCCAGGTTGATGCGGACGCCGCCATACATGGGGCCAAGATAGCCCGCGCCGTAGCCGCCATCGCCGCCGCAGCAAGAGCCGGTGGGAGTGCCCAGCACCACGTATTCGGGCAGCGACTTGTTCAGCGAGCCCAGGCCGTAGCTGATCCAGCCACCGATGGTGGGCAGCCCGACTTCGCGGGGCTGGCGGCCCGTGTGAAACTGCAGCTGGGCGCTGTGAAACACCGAACTCGTCCAGAACGAGCGGACCACGGCAATGTCGTCGGCGCAGGTGCCGATGTTCGGGAAGAAGTCGGAGACTTCCATGCCGCACTTGCCGTAGCGCTTGAAGCCGACTTGCGGCGCGAACAGGGGCAGGTTCTCGGCCCCGCGCTCGAGCTTGAGGGCAAACGGGTTCTTCTCGGGATCGAGCGCCTCTATGAGCGGGGTCATGGCGATCTTCTTGCCCGCGTACTTGGTGAGGGCGGGCTTCGGATCGAAGCTCTCCATGTGGCTGACGCCGCCGC
>JBFWSD010000712.1:0-4510 GCA_050248575.1 Gemmataceae bacterium | reverse complement strand
CCCACGCGCGCGATGTCGTTAGCCACTCGTCAGCCAGCCCGTGCCGAGCAGCTAAATGACTCAAGTCGAATCTGCAGTCCGGGTCCGCCAAATTTCGCCGAAGACTGCGCGGGTTGCTTTTTTCTTCCCTTCCCGGCGGGGCGGCGACTATATTCCTCTCTACACACTCTCGCGTAGCTTTCTTCCTTGAAAGGAGCCTTCCCATGGCGTTCGGTGCGATGGAGATCGTGTTGTTGCTGCTGCTTGGCAGCGGCAATCCGTTCGAGCTCGTCTCGGCCATCGATGTGGACGACTATTTCAAGTCGCGCCAGGTCGAGGTCAAGACCGACAAGATGATCGCACTGGCGACCACGGCTCCCAAGACGGGCAAAGATCAGATCATGCAGTTGCTGGCCATCCGCTGGCTGAGCACGAGCGCCGACAAGAACCAGGCTGCCGTGAAGACGGCCCTCGCTGACGTCGCCGCGGGCAAGAAGGGCAAGGATCCACTTGGCTTCGCCGAGGAACATGCCCAGATTGCTCTCGATCGCATTGCGGGCAAGCCGACGGCCCGCGCCGTGCCGCGCAACAGTGTCCGCAGTGAAGCCCTGCAATGGTTTCCCGAGAAGAGCAACTTCTTCGCGGTGCTCGACTCGCGCCATGCCGAAGGTTCCAGCCCGCTGCTCGACCAAGCCACGTTGCGGGCTCGTTTTGTCCTGGCCATGCCGCTCGAAGCGCGTAAGGAGATCTACGATCAGGCCGACAAGCTCGGCAATGTTCGGCTCGATCGCATCGCGTTTGCCTACCAGCCCGAGATGGCTGCCGAACGGGGCAAGGACCGGCTCTACTTCCGCTTCACGGGCAAGGCCGATCCGCAACGCCTGGCGGATCTCCTCAAACAACTGAATCCCGATCACCAGCTCCAGGAAAAGAAGGGGGAAGGGGGCGAGGCGATCCGCATCCTGAGCGCGCCGGGCAAGCCGCCCGCTTTTGCATTCATCGGCACTGGCGACCTGGTGATGGCCGGCTTCAATGACAACAAGGAAGACCACCTGGCCGTGCTGGAAGAAGTGCTCGCGACCCGCAAGCAGGGCAAGAGCGTGGTCAATGCTTTTGCCAACCGGCTCCGCAAGGTGCCCGCTGACGCTTCGGTCCTGCTCATGGGAGATGTGAACGAGCAGTTGCAGAGGTCGTTCGAGCGCAGCCCTCTGCCGGCCAGCCCGAAGACGGTGTATCTCTTTGCCACGCTGGGCAAGAACGTCACCCTGAACATGGGGGGCGACATGCCCGACGCGGATGCCGCCAAGGGCACCACCAAGGTGGTCGACGAGTTCAAGCAGAATGCGCTGCAACTGGTGAAGGTTTTCGCGCAGCGTTACAACATGCCCGACGAGCACACCAAGGCGGTGCTGGCCGCCGTCGAGACGATCAAGCGTGAAGCCGACGGCACGGCGGTCAGCGCCTCGATCGAATTTTCGCCCGCTGCCCTCAAGGCGGTGCGTGAAGTTGCCGAGGAGGCGCTCAAGCAGTTCGCGCCTTCCGGAAGCAAGTGAGCCCGATCTTCGCACCACCACGATTCATCGCTGAGTCGGCCCCGGCGCAGCGATGAATCTTTTTTTGGGGATAGCAGCATGAAGCACCGGCACGGAAAGTTCCTCCACCGCATCAGCCAGCGCCGCATCGAGCCGCCGCCCGTGAGCAAGCAGACCAGCATCAGCCAGCTTGTCGACGAAGTCTTTCTGTCTTACAACGCGGGCCGTCTTCGTGAAGCTTGCAAGCTCTTCGTGGACAAGATGCTGGCGGACGACGTCGTGGTGGGCGTGTCGCTGTCGGGGGCACTCACGCCCGCGGGCGTCGGCATGTCGTGCCTGGTGCCCCTCATCGAGGCGGGCTTCATCGACTGGATGGTGAGCACGGGGGCCAACCTCTATCACGACACCCACTTTGCCCTCGGGCAGGAAATGCACCAGTCGCGGCCCGGGCTCGACGATTTTGCCCTGCGCGAGAACCAGGTGATCCGCATCTACGACATCGTCTTCGACTATCAGAACCTGCTCGACACCGACTCGTTCTATCGCACGCTGTGCCGGTCCGAGCCGTTCCAGAAGACGCTGGGCACCGCCGAGTTTCACGACCTCGCGGGCAAGTATCTCGCCGCGCACGTCGATGCCCGCAAGAAAACGGACGGCAAGAAACGCAGCACGGTGTCGCTGCTGATCGCGGCCCACAGGTGTGGCGTGCCGATCTTCACGTCGTCGCCGGGGGACAGCTCGATCGGCATGAACCTGGCGGCCCTCCAGCTCGAGGGCTCGCAGCTACGCATCGATCCCTTGCGTGACGTGAACCAGTCGGCGGCCATCGTCTACGGGGCCAAGCGCAGGGGGCACAGCGCGGTCTTCATCCTGGGAGGCGGCTCCCCCAAGAACTTCATCCTGCAAACCGAGCCGCAGATCCAGGAAGTGCTCGGTCTCGACGAAAGCGGCCACGATTACTTCTTGCAAGTGACCGATGCCCGCCCCGACACCGGGGGCCTGTCCGGCGCGACGCCGCAAGAAGCGATGACCTGGGGCAAGGTCGACCCGGAGCAGTTGCCCAGCTCGATCATCTGCTACCTGGATTCGACGGTGGCCCTGCCGATCATCACGGCTTATGCACTGGCGAATCACAAGCCAAGGAAACACCGCCGCCTCATCGACAAGCTCGACGAGCTGACTCGACAACTAGAAAAGGACTTCGCCAAGCGGAAGAAAGCCTGAACAGTAACAAGGCAGCAACCACAGAGACACTGAGACACAGAGAATCGACCGGGCGAGCAGAGTGCTCACGTTTACTGCCTGCGAGGACATCAGGTCGCACCTCTGTGTTTCTGTGCCTCTGTGGTTGGGGCCTTCAGTCTTCTTTCGATTTGCACTTGCCCGGGCGGGCTCTTACAATCGTCACCAATCCAACCTGGGACCGCCCGAGGGTGGCGGTCTTCTTGTATCCCACCTGCCTCTGTGAAGGAGCAACCATGACTCTGCGAAAGATCGTGCCGTTCTTTGTTCTGGCCATTGGCCTCGTCGTGCTCAACGCCGAATCGCGCGCCGAAGACAAGGTCGAAGAGGGCTTCGTGGCCCTGTTCAACGGCAAGGACCTCAGCGGCTTCAAAACCGTGGGCGTGAAGGATGACACCATCGCCGTCAAGGACGGGGTCATCGACGTGTCCGGCAAGCCCAACGGCTACTTCTACACCGACAAGAGCTACAAGAACTACGTGCTCAAGTTCGACTGGAAGTTCCTGAAGAACGGCAACAGCGGCACGCTCATCCACATTACCGGGCAACAAAAAGTGTGGCCCAAGTGCATCGAGGTCCAGGGCATGCAGACCGACCATGGCAAGATCTTCGCCATCGGCGGCGCCAAGGGAGACTTCAAGACCGACAAGGAAGCTCAGAAGAAAGCCATCAAGATCGGCGAGTGGAACACCACCGAGATCATCTCGAAGGACGGCATGTTGACCAGCAAGATCAACGGCATCGAGGTCAGCACGGGCAAGGGCGACCTGAGCGAAGGCCAGATCGGCTGGCAATCCGAAGGCGCCCCGCTGCAATTCAAGAACATCCGCATCAAGGAAGAAAAGTAAGCGGCGCGCTTGCCGATCTGTGTACTCACGAAGCCCGGCTTCATTGCGAGGCCGGGCTTCGCTTCTCTGACAACTCACTTCGGGAGACATCATGAAACGTACGCTGCCCGTTCTCTTGCTGCTTCTCCTGGCGCATGCGGCACCAGCTGCCGACAAGCCGAATATCGTGCTGGTGATGGCCGACGACCAGGGCTGGGGCGACGTGGCTTACAACGGCGACAAGGTCCTGAAGACACCCAACCTCGACAAGCTGGCGGGCGACGGGTTGCGCTTCGATCGCTTCTATGCCGCCGCCCCCGTCTGCTCCCCCACGCGGGGCAGCGTCATGACGGGCCGCCATCCCAATCGCTTCGGCTGCTTCAAGTGGGGCTACTCTTTGCGGCCCCAGGAAATCACCATTGCCGAGGCCCTCAAGACCGTGGGTTATCGCACCGGCCACTTCGGCAAGTGGCATCTCGGATCCGTCCGCAAGGGCAGCCCGGTCAACCCGGGCGGCTCGGGCTTCGATCGCTGGGTCTCCGCCGAGAACTTCTACGACAATGGCTCCATCCTCAGCGACGAGGGCAAGGCCATCAAGACCACCGGGGAGAGTTCGATGGTGGCAGCGGACTTCGCCATCGACTTCATGCGCGACAGCGTGAAGGAAAAGAAGGCCCCGTTTCTGGCCGTGGTCTGGTTCGGCTCGCCGCACAGCCCGCATCGCGCCGCGGAAGATCTACGCAAGATCTACGAAGATCAGCCCAGGGCAAAGGCCGATTTCTACGGTGAGATCACGGGCATCGACCGTGCCGTGGGCAAGCTGCGCGAAGAGATCAAGTCGCTGGGCATCCAGGAGAACACCGTCTTCTGGTATTGCAGCGACAACGGCGCGTTGCCCGTGGGCTCGCCGGGCCCATTCCGCGGCAAGAA
>JBFWSD010000711.1:0-4521 GCA_050248575.1 Gemmataceae bacterium | reverse complement strand
GTTCGCGCCTGGCGGGCCGCACCGCCACCCTGGTGCCCATGGTCGTGATGTGTGCTGCCGCCACCGTGACCTGCTTCCTGGTCGCTTTTCATTCCGAGCACGCCTTCGCCGTGGGGCTGGCCACCTGGTGCGTGTCGGGCGTGGTCAGTTTGGCGGCGATCACCGGAGGCGTTGCCTTGATGGGCCGACTTGCCGGGCTGCAAGCCGGCGACGAAGACGACGACAAGAGGACCCGCTCGTGACCCCCGTGCCCGCCAGTTTCCTGCTCCGCGTCGCCTATCCGTGCCGCTATCTCAAGAAGATGCCGGACGAGGGGGACAGGCTGTTCGACCTGCCCGAAACATATCGCGTGCCCTTCCTGGGGGGCATGGACAGGAAGCAGCCCTTTGCCGATGTCCGGCTGGCCTGGAACGAGCTGGGCATTGGCCTGCAGGTGGAAGTCACGGGCAAGGAACAAGAACTGAAAGGAGATGCCACCAGGCCGCGCAGCTCCGATGGCGTGACCGTGTGGATCGACACGCGCGATGCCCGCACGAGCCACCGGGCCAGTCGCTACTGTTTGCAGTTTCACTTGCTGCCGACCGGCGGCGGGCCGGAGAGCGACCAGCCCGGCCTTGTGCAGGCCAAGATCAATCGTGCCTTGCAAGACGCGCCGCACGTGCCCGCCGGGGCGGTTCCCTTCCGCGTGCAGCACCGCAAGTCGGGCTATCTTCTGGAGGCCTTTTTCTCAGCCCCCGTGCTGTCGGGCTACGATCCGGAACTGAATCGCCGGCTCGGCTTCTTCTACGCCGTCCGCGATGCGGAACTGGGCGAACAACTCCTGTCGCTCGCCGGCGAGTTTCCGTACTGGGAAGATCCCAGCCTGTGGAGCGTGCTGGAACTGCAGAAATAAGAACGGTCAGCGGTTGACGATGCGGAAGCCGGCGTGCCAGAGATCGAGGATGATCTTGTTGCGATCGAGCTCGGTGCCCGTGATCGTCACGGTGGCAGTGGGACCTTGCCCTTCGAATTTCACGGTGCCGCCGCGGCTCAGATCCATGATCGCCTGCTTGCACGCTGGGCAGCAGGCATGAATATCCTTCAGAACGATCTCCTTGACTGTTGGTGACTTGCCGCCGATCGACAGCCCGACGGGCTCGAATTCTCCCACCGGCTTGCCGTTGATCTCGATGGTGCCGTGCATGCCGGCCTTCTCGATGGCTTCGCGAATGTCGTCGCGGTCTTCCCTGTCCTTGAGCTTGAGCGTGACCGTGCGCTGGGCGCGGTCGATGTTCAGATCGGACACGCCGCGAACTTCGCCGAGTGCTTGCTTGAGCGGGCCAACGCACTCATCGCCGTACAGGGCGAGGCTGGTGATCTTCACGCTCGCCGATTCGGTGGGCAGTCTGCGAAACTTCTCGGCTTTGCCCGCGTCGTCGCTGAGCACCAGCTCGCTGGCACTGAGCTGCATCTTCAAGACCTTGACGACCTTCTTGGGTTCCGGTCGGGGCGGTTCCTTGGGCTCTTCGTCCTTGCCCTTGTCTTTCGGTTCGTCCTTGAGGTCGGGGCCCTTGTCGGGCAGGTCCTTCAGATCGGGAGGCTGGTCGGGCTTGATCTCGAGCGGGGCGGCAATCAGCTGCGTCAGCTCGACACGGTTATCATCCAGTTGCTTGTACTCGAGGACGAGGCCGTAGCCCGAGGCGTCGGTGATGTTGAGGAGCTTCTTGCGGAAACTGAGCGTGACAGCGGTGTTCGGCGAGCTTTTTTCAGGTGCCAGAGCGATGTTGGCGAGGAACTCGCCCAGGATGGGCCGGCGGGCATCCACGCTCTTCCAGCGGCCCCGCAGTTCGACCGGCCCGTTGTCTACTACAAGCACGGGCTGCTTTGTGCCCGAACCCGTCTTGACCTGCTCGGTCTGCTGCGGTTTGGAACGGCCGCACGAGATGGCACTGATCACCAGCAACGCCGCGAAGAGCAACCTGGTTCGACGCATCGCACTCCCTTGTGACATCAACGGCGGCGGACGCGGAAGGGGCGACCGGGCAGCCTCTCTTCCCAGATCACCTTGCCCGAGCGATCCACCTCGTAGACCATGCTGCGGTTCATGCTACAGGCAATATAGTGGCCGTTGCTCAGCTTGACCGCCGAATACGGCGCCTGGTTGTTCACCTCGACGCCGAACACCTCCTTGCCGGCGCTGTCGTATTCGCTGATGCGATTATTGCGTTGTTGCGGCACCAAGAAGCGGTTGCCGGGCAGCGTCTCGAAGGTGAGCCACTCGGTCGTATTGCCACCGACGCGGGTGCGCTTCTTTTCCTTGCCCGCCTCGTCCATCTCGACCAGGAAGCCGTTGGTGGAGATATGGGCGATGTTGCCGTTGCGGAGCTTCTGGGCGTAAGTGATCTGGCTGCCCGGCACCATGTGCGAATAGACGGTGGTCTTGTCGCGGCGGACTTCGAGCACCTGGTTGAGCGTGGCCACGAAGGTGTTGCCATTGGGCAGCCGCTGCACGGCCACCGGGTTGCCGTTCACTTGATGCTCCCAGAGGATCTTGCCCGACATGTCGCGTTCGGTGATGCGGTGGCCGTTGTATTCGGCGATGAGCACGCGGTTGCCGGAAAGCACCTGGGCGTCAATCGGGCCGCGCAGGTCCCGATCCATGTTCCAGCGTACCTGATGATCCGGGCCGATCTCGCGGAGTTGCCCCTGCCCGCCGTTGGCGCCGTCGTAGACGATGATGAGGGTCAGCCCGAGCGTGCGTTCGTCGAGGTTGATCTTGGCCAGGTCGATGTTCTTGCCTTGCGCGTTCCACCAGCTCAGCCAGGCGTCGTGGCACTTCTTGCGTTCGGCATCGGAGCCGCCGCCAAGAGTCTCGCGCGGGGAATCGGTGCCCGCCAGCCGGGCCAGCATCTCTTCGGCCTGCCAGGCCAGGTTCATGGGCGCATCCTTTTCGAGCAGCCCGACGAGCACTTTCACGCCCTCTTTTTCCCTGGAGTGGATCAATCCCTGGGCGGCGCGGAGTCGGACCTTGGGATCGGCGTCGTCGAGGAGCGACTTGACGCGGCCCCGATCCTCGAAGCGGGGCGAGCGGCCCAGCACGAGGGCGGCAGCCGCCCGGCGGATGGGCAGCTTGTCGGTCAACGCATCCGTGAGGGCATTATTCGTCTTGCTGTCGGCCATGCCGACGATCTCGAGCGTGTGGACGACCTCATCCTCGATGGAATCGCCGTCGAGCTCGTTGCCCGCAAAGGGGAGATAGTCGAGAAGCACGCGTGTGGCCCCTTCAGGCTTGCGATGGGCCATGAGCCGGGTTGCCGACAGGGTGAGGGCCACGCCGGCATTGCCCTGCAGCTGTTCGAGACAGCGCTCGGCGCGGCGGGCAATCTCGAGGTCCGTGCTGCGCATGGCTTCTTCGAGCAACTTGCGGCAGGCGCCCCCCGCCTTGATCAGGTCGGACTGAGCCTTCTCGCGCACGGCGTAAGATTCGTCCCCCATGAGACGGACCAGCCCGGCCAGCCGCTTCATGTCTTGCTCGCTCAGCGTGCGCTGGCGGAAGAAATCGAGCAGGGCGGCGCCGTCGGTTTGCAGCCCGGCGTCGCGTAACGTGGCCTCGTCGCTCTTGAGCGTCGAGTCATCGGTGGTCTGGCCGAAGGCAAGCTGGCCTCCGATGCAGATCAGGACCACGGCACACCACTGCGTTTTCGGCAACTTCATGATGTTGGCTCGAAAGTAAGGGTGGAAACTAAGGTTGGCTCAACCATGCCGGGCGCAGCGTTCCAGGATCTTAGACGATTCAACCGGCCCAAGCGTTCAAATCATTTACGTTCGAGTTACACGTTCGTTGGCGGGGATCTCTCAAAGCGTACTCCATCGGAGCAGATCACGCAAGATCGCGACGCAGGCCGGACAATCGTCACGACCCGCTTTCTTTTGCGCCGCAACGTCCGCATAATTGGTGCTGTCGTTTCCGGATTCCTTCCCGAGGGGTGCCGTCATGTGCAAGGGGCTGTTCATCCTGTTGCTGATCGTCGCAATGACCTGCCCAACTTCAATGATCCGTGGCGGCGAGCGGCCCACGCTGGCGCCGCATCAGGCGGGCCGCTCCGTGGTCATGGCCCCATCCGGCATGGTGGCGACCAGCCAGCCCCTCGCGGCCCAGGCCGGCCTCGACATCCTTCGCAAGGGAGGCAACGCCATCGATGCCGCCATCGCCACCAACGCCGTCCTCTGCGTGGTCGAACCAATGTCGTGCGGCATCGGCGGCGACCTGTTTGCCATCGTCTGGGACGGCAAGGAAAAGAAACTCCACGGCCTCAATGCCAGCGGCCGCTCGCCCCGGGCCGCCAGCCGCGCGCACTTCGCCAAGAAGAAACTCGACCAGATCCCGGTGAAAGGGCCGCTCAGCTGGAGCGTGCCGGGCTGCGTCGACGGCTGGGCCGAGCTCCACAAGAAGTTCGGCAAGCTGCCCCTCGACCAGGTCCTCGAGCCCGCCATTCGCTATGCCGAGCACGGCTTCCCGGTCACCGAGATCATCGCGGGCTA
>JBFWSD010000710.1:0-4523 GCA_050248575.1 Gemmataceae bacterium | reverse complement strand
GCCTGGGCCATCTTCCAGCCGAATTCTTCCTCGTGCCGCGAAGTGAAGCGCGAGTAAAGGGCGGCGCTGAGCACCGGGCAAGGAACGCTCTCGTCGATGGCGGCCTGGATGGTCCAGCGGCCCTCGCCCGAATCGGGCACGCCGTGTTCCTTCACGGTCTTGGTCTCGATGGGCAGCTCGGGATTCTCGTGCAGCGCCTCGGAGGTGAGGTCGAGCAGCCACGAGGCGATGACGCTGCCACGCCGCCATACTTCGGCGACTTCGGCGAGGTTGATGTCATACTGGTAGTATTCGGGATTGCTGAGCGGCGAGACTTCCGCCGAAGCATGTTCGCGCCCGGCCTTGCCCACGTTGGCCTTCTTCAGGATGTTGAGCCCTTCGGCGTAGGCAGCCATGATGCCGTACTCGATGCCGTTGTGGACCATCTTGACGAAGTGCCCTGCCCCGGACGGGCCGCAATGCAGATAGCCTTGCACCGACGGGCCGGTGGCGGTGACCTCCTTGCTGGTCTTCTTGCCCGCGGCATCGACCTCGTTGACCTTGGTGGGGGGCGTGTCGCCCTGGCCCGGCGCCAGAGTCTTGAAGATGGGATCGAGGTGTCCCACGGCCTGCTTGTCGCCGCCGATCATCAGGCAGTAGCCGCGCTCGAGGCCCCAGACGCCGCCCGAGGTGCCGACGTCTACATAGTGGATGCCCTTCCCGGCCAGTTCCTTGCTGCGGCGGATATCGTCGTGGTAGCAAGAATTGCCGCCGTCGATGACGATGTCTCCCTTTTCGAGGAGCGGCACCAGCTGGGCCAGCACCTTGTCGACGATGCCGGCGGGGATCATCAGCCACACGGCGCGCGGCGCCTTCAGCTTCTTGACCAGATCTTGCATGGAGTCGGAGCCGACTGCCTTGCCGCCCGACTTGTCGACGGTTTCCTTGACGACGTCCTTGCTGAGGTCGGAGACGACGCACTCGTGTCCGGCCTTGCCCAGACGCCAGACCATGTTCTGCCCCATACGGCCCAGACCGATCATACCAAGTTGCACGGCATAGCTCCTTTCGTTGGTCGGTCGATTCCTCAGATTTGGCGAGCCGGGGGCGCAAACCCCCGGAGGAAGAATCGGTTGCTGAATGTTTGCTCCGGGAGCTCACGCCCCCGGCTCGCCCACACGAAGAGTTTGACTCGCTAAAACGCTAGTGCTGGCATATTTATTTTTCGCCGCGTTTCCAGGTTTCGACGCGGCCGTCGTCGTGGCCGATCAGCACGGTGTCGGCCATGTCGAGGAAGAGCCCGGTGTCGACGACCCCGGGGACCTTCAACAACTCGCGCTCGAGCGCATGTGGATCGTCGATACCCTTGATCTGACAGTCGAGGATCGGATTGCCGTTATCGCTGATGAATAGCTTGGCGTCTTTCTGGCGCGGCACTGGCTTGAGCCCCATGGCCTGCAGGCGGCGCTGGCAGAGGGGCAGCCCGAACGGCACCACTTCCACCGGCAAGGTGCCGCGCTCGCCCAGTTTCTTGACTTTCTTCTCGCTGCCCACCAGGACGATGAAGCGCCTGGCCGTCGCGGCGACGATCTTTTCGCGGACCAGGGCGCCTCCCAGACCCTTGATGAGCTGGCCGTTGGGGTCGACTTCATCGGCGCCGTCGAAATTCAAGTCCAGCTCGCTGACCTCCGCCAGGGTCGTCAATGGGATGCCGAGTTGCCGGGCCAGCTCGTCGCTGCGTTCCGAGGTGGGCACGCCCTTGACCTTGAGCCCGTGCTTGACGCGTTCGCCGAGGGCATGAATGAAAGCGGTGGCGGCCCGCCCGGTGCCCAGGCCGATCAGCATGTTGTCTTGCACCAGCTTGCCCGCCTGCTCGGCGATGACCTGTTGCGGATCGACGGCCATGGCTTCTCCCTTGGCAAGGGCCTTATTGGCAAGTGGGGGGGGCGTCAGCCCCTGCACCGACATGCTTGCTGGATTCATTGCAAGAGACCGATACTGACGTGATCGGTTAGCCGGGCTGACGCCCCCGCTCACCCTCTGCGTCACTTCGACTTTTTCGCCAGGGCAAGTTGTTCCTTGGCGGCGGCCGCCACCTTCTCCGGGGTGAAGCCGAACTTCTTTTGCAACTCCTTCAACGGGGCCGAGGCGCCAAAGGTATGCATGCCCACACGCGCGCCCGTGATGCCTGTGTAGCGCGACCAGCCGAACGTGGACGCCTGCTCCACCGAGACACGCGCGGTCACGCCGGGGGGCAACACGCTGTCCTGGTACTCCTGGGGCTGGTGCTCGAAGAGCTCCCACGACGGCATGCTGATCACTCGTGCCTTGACGCCCTCGGCTTTCAGCGCCTCGTAGGCGCCGACGCACAGGGAGACTTCGCTGCCCGTGGCCATCAGCAAGACGTCGGGCTTGCCGTCGGCCGCATCGGCGAGGACGTAAGCTCCCTTGGCCAGCCCGGCCGCGGCCGCGTACTTCGTGCGGTCGAGGGTCGGCAAGGCTTGCCGCGTCAGCACCAGGGCCACCGGCTCGTGATGAAGCTGCATGATGAGCTTCCAGGCCTCGACCACTTCATTGGCATCCGCCGGGCGGATCGTCAACAGGCCGGGAATCGAGCGCAACGATGCCAGCTGTTCCACGGGCTGATGGGTCGGCCCGTCTTCGCCCACGCCGATCGAATCGTGCGTAAAGATGTGGATGACCGGGATTTCCATGATGGCCGACAGGCGGATGGCGCCGCGGCAGTAATCGCTGAAGATCAGGAAACCGGACCCGTAGGGCCGCACCTTCACGAGGGCCATGCCATTGAGCACAGCGGCCATGGCATGCTCGCGGATGCCGAAATGGAAATTGCGGCCGCCGAAGGAGCCCGCCTCGAAGTCGCCGGCATCCTTGAAGGTGAGTCGCGTCTTCGTGGAGGGGGCCAGGTCGGCCGAGCCGCCGATCAGCCAGGGCACATTTTGCGCGATCACGTTGAGCACCTTGCCCGAGGCGTCGCGGCCCGCCATGCCCTTGGCATCCGCCGGGAAGCTGGGCAGATCCTTGTCCCAGCCCGCGGGCAACTGGCGATGCTGCATCCGCTTGAGCTGATCCGCCAGCTCGGGATATTGCCGCTGATACTCCTTGACCTTCTCGAACCAGGCGTCGCGGAGTGCCTTGCCCCGCGTGCCGATGCCGGACTTGAAGTGAGAGATCACGTCGTCGGGAACCAGAAACTTGGCGTCTTCGGGCCAACCGTAGTTGCGCTTGGTCCCCTTGATCTCTTCTTCGCCGAGCGGTTCGCCGTGGGCGGCGCTCGTGTCTTGCTTGTTCGGCGCGCCGTAGGCGATGTGGCTGTCGACAATGATCAGTGTGGGGCGATCGTGCTCGTTCTTGAAGGTCGTGAAAGCACGCTGGAGCATGTCGAGGTCGTTGGCGTCCCCCACGCGCATCACGTTCCAGCCGTAGCCGAGGAAGCGGGTGGCCACGTCTTCGCTGAAGGCCAGGGCCGTGTGCCCTTCAATGGTGATGCGGTTGTTGTCGTAGATCCAGCAGAGGTTGCTGAGGTGGAGGTGCCCGGCCAGCGAGGCCGCTTCGCCCGAGATGCCTTCCATCATGCAGCCGTCGCCGCACAGGGCATACACGTCGAAGTCGATCATGTCGAAATTGGGGCGATTGAAATACTGGCTCATCCACTTGCTCGCGATGGCCATGCCCACCGAGGTGGCCACGCCCTGGCCGAGCGGGCCAGTCGTCGTTTCCACGCCCGACGTCCAGCGGTATTCGGGATGGCCCGGGCAACGGCTGTCGAGTTGCCGGAATCGCTTGATGTCATCGAGCGACACCGTGGGTTGCCCCAGGGCCTCGTAGTCCTTGCTCACCGCCTTCACGCCCGTGAGATGGAGAATGGAATAGAGCAGCATCGAAGCGTGCCCGATGGAAAGCACGAACCGGTCGCGGTTCGGCCAGATCGGATCCGCGGGATCGAAGCGGAGCAGTCGGTTCCAGAGCGTGTAAACCACGGGCGCCATGGCCATGGCCGTGCCAGGATGGCCAGAGTTGGCTGCCTGCACGGCATCCATCGACAGGGTCCGGATGGTGTTGACGCACTTGAGGTCGAGTTTCTGCTGGTCGGTCATCGGCTGCTCCTTGAGCCAGAAAGGCGCGAAGGGTACGAAAGCTGCCCAGGGGCCATCCTTATCGCCAGATGTGCCTCTCGGCAAGGTAAATCACGAAAGGTTCATAAGTTCCGGCTGCGTGAACACGTTCCAGGTTCGCGCGCGGCGCGACGCTGCGCGGTTCCGCACATCGTCGATTTCATCACTCTTGGGCGCCAGCGCGAAAATCGGCAGGTTTCTGGGTCGGCACTGGAATCTCCTCTCGATTTCAGAAAAAGTTGTATGGGTGGACGGCCCGTCGCGCACTACGGGCTGAGCGAGACAGTGCTGGAGAGTGGCATCATGGCGCACGGACCGTTCGACAAGGTGATGCAGCGCATCCGACGACTGGTCGGCTCCGCCCCCGCGGCGGAAGGGCTGGTCGCCGATGGGCAGCTGCTCAGAGAT
>JBFWSD010000709.1:0-4532 GCA_050248575.1 Gemmataceae bacterium | reverse complement strand
CTATTTGACCTGGCGCAATCGGCAACGGGATCTTTCGCTGGTAGCATGGACGACCTTCAAGAGGCATAACTCATTGGCAGCATGAGGCACGGCATGGGAAAGTTGCCAAGTGAAAATGGCACTAGTACGCGACGATCCGAGTGAGTACGGCGCGGGGGGTGGAGCCGCGTCGAACCAATTCCTCGGGACCAACCGTCAGGCCAGCACGTCACGGATGAGTGGTGCCTCGTCGACGATGATCTTAACCGGGCGGCCCGAGGTCGTGTACAGCTCCTTGTCCGGGTCGATGCCCAGCAAGTGATACAGGGTGCGGCCAAAGCTGATGGGTGAATAGTACTTGTCGGTCACTTGCAGAGAAGTCTTGTCGGTGGCGCCAAGCACCATGCCGTTCTTGAAGCCGCCGCCGGCAACGAGGACGAACTGGGTGGTGCCCCAGTGATCGCGGCCCGGAGGGCCAGAGTAGCCCGGGTCCTTCCAGATCTTGTTGCGGCCCATCTCGCCGAGCACGGTGACGATGGTGGATTCGAGCAAGCCGCGCTCGTGCAGATCTTCGAACAGGCTGGCCAGCAGCGCATCGAGAATGGGCAGGTTCTTCTCGCACGACTTGGTGACGCTGCCGTGATAGTCCCAGCCGTTCCAGGGGACGAAGACGAAGGGGACGCCGGCCTCGACAAGTCGGCGGGCGGTCAGCATGTTGCAGCCGTGCTCGTTCTTGCCGTAGCGTTCAATGTCTTTCGCCTCGAGTTTCTTGGGGTCGATGGCGTCGCGCAGGCGGGGCGAGCGAAGCAGGTCGAAGGCACTCTGCTGGAACTGATCAAGGCCGCCGATCAGCCCTTCGGCGGCATCGAGCTGGCGAAGCTGGGCGTCGAGGATCTTGAGGAGGTCTTCGCGGCGCGCCAGCGCCGGGGCATCGAGCTGGGGCGGCGGCACCAGCATGCTGCCCACCTCATCCTTGGCGTCGCCCGGCTTGAACATGAGCGGATCATGGGCCGGGCCGAGGAAGTTCACGTGCAGGTCGCCCGATTCCTTGTAGGGGCCAAACGAGACATAGGTGGGCAGCCCTTGCACGGGCCGGTGTTCCTTGGCGACCACGCTGCCGATCATCGGGTGCTTGAGCGAGTCCTTGGTGCGCGGATTGCCGCTGAGCCAGTACAGGCCGCCCGAGTGCTCCCACTTCTCGGTACCGATGCCAACCGAGCGCAGGATGGAGAACTTGTCGGTATTCTGGGCCAGTCTGGGCATGAGCGAGCAGATATCGATTCCCGGCACCTTGGTGCGGGCCGGCTTGAGCTCGCTGCCATAGGGGGGCGGCGTATCCGGCTTCATGTCGAACATGTCCTGGTGCGGCGGGCCGCCGGCCAGCCAGAGCAGGATCATCTGCTTGGCCTTGGTGCTCTTGCCGCGGGCAGCCGCCGCGGCGCGGGCCTGGAAGAACTGTGGGAACGTCAGGCCGAACAGGCCGGCCCCGCCCGCCCGCAGCACGTCGCGACGAGACATGCGATAGCCCTGGCAACCGTGAGTCATGGCGCGCTCTCCTCACTCAATGATTCAGCAAGAACTCGCGAGTATTGATCAAGCTCCACAGCACGTCTTCCAGCCCTTTCTGGGGCGACGCGCTCTCCTTCAGATAGTCGAGGCAAGCCTGCCGCTCCTTGGCCGTGGGCAACCGGCTCAGCGTCCACAAGAAGACCTCATCGACGCGCTTGCCGTCGTCGCTGATGTCTTTCACGATCTGGGCGAGCCGCCCGCCCGGACCGGACAGCTTCTCGCGCACGCGCGGGTGGTTGGCCAGGTAGAGCGTTTGCACGATGGTCGGCGTGCTATCCCGCTCGCAGTCGCACTGGACTTCCGGGCGGCGCAGCGGTCGTCCAAAGATCGACAGGGCGTAATGGAGCGAGGCGGGCTGCTTCTGGCCGGCCGAGCTGCCCGCGACCTCGATGGCCCGGGCTCCAGCCGGTAAGCGCAGCTCGTCCGGGTACGTTTCGGTGCCCCCGGTGGCCTGGTTGATGGCATCGACCAGCACCTCGGCGGGCAAGCGCCGCAGCTGGAACGAGGCGTAGTTGGCGGTGTCGTACTTGTTAGTGGCGTTGGTCTTGCCGCTCTGCTGGTACGTGCGGCTCTGCACGATGGTGCGATGCAGCCATTTGAGGTCGTACTTGTTCTCGATGAATTTCCTGGTCAGCTCCTGCAGCAGTTCAGGGTGCGAGGCCGGGTTCAACGGGGAGAGCTGATCGGGCGGGTCGACGATGCCGCGGCCGAAGTAGTGAGCCCAGACGCGATTGACGACGGCCCGGGTGAAGTAGGGGTTGTCCGGCCGCCGCAGCCAGTCCATGACGATGGCCCGCGGGTCCTGGTCCGCTGGCACCTGCAACACTTCCTTGCTGCCCAGCAGCCGGAAGGTCTTCGAGTCCTGCTTGCCGATCGTACTGGTCACGGAGGCAAAATCGCGCTTGCCCTGGGTGTGAATTTCGGTGTTCTTGAGACGCTTGCCCAGGTCTTCGAGCGCCTTGGCCTGGTCGTTGAGTGTCTTGATGTCTTTCTGCAGCCTGGCCTTCTCTTCCTTGGCCAGGGACTTGTCCTTGGTCTTGTCTTGCAAGGACTTGGCCTGGTCCTTGAGCTTCTTGATGTCGTCGGTCATGGAGCCGGCCGCCTTGACGACGCCTGGGCTGGAGCCGTTGGCCTCGCCCCTGGAAACGGCCATGAAGAAGTTGGCGAAGCTGAGCAGGTCGTCTTGCTGCCAGACGTCGTGCGGATGACGGTGGCACTGGGCACACTCGAGCCGCAGACCGAGGAAGGCATGCGCCACCTGCAAGGTGCCCTTCACGCCGGCGGCATCGTCGCGCTGCCAGTAAAGATCGAGCGTCCTGCGGCCGGCGTAGGCTTTCAGGTCCGGACCGGTGGCCGCCTCTTCCAGGGCGAGCTGACGAACTTCGTCGAGCCAGGCCTGTTCGGAGCGGCCCTCGCGGCTGGTGGCCAGCAGGATCCGTTCGACGAACTGGTCATAGGGCAGGTTGTCCGTCAGGCGTGCCCGCACCCATTCATAGAAGCGGCGCGTGTTGGGCTCTTCCTTGATGCCGGACTTGGCAAAGTAGCCCCCCGGTTTGAGGATGTCGCAGAAGCGCGTGGCCCAGAGTGCCGTGTAGCCGGGCCGCGTCAACAACTCGTCGATTTTCTTGGCCCGCTTGTCGGCGCTGGTGTCGGCCAGGAAGGCACGCACCTCGGCGGGAGTCGGCAAGGTGCCGGTGATGTCGAGTGCTGCCCGCCGCAGGAAGGTGGCATCGTCGCACAGCGGGGCAGGATGGATGTTCAGCCGTCGCAACTTGTCGAGCACGTGGCGATCGATGAAATTATGTTCCTTGACCTCGGGAAACGCCCCCGCCGCCTCGCCCGGCGCAAGCACCGCGGCCATCTTGGGTTCGCTGCGATAGCGAATCACCAGGGCCGCATCCCCCACGCCGATAACCTTGACCGTGCCACGCTCGTCGACCTCGGCTACTTGCCGGTCTTTCGATTCAAAGGTGCACAGGCTGGTGACGTCCTCCGTCGAGCCGTCCGCAAAACGCGCGGCTACTTTGAGGTCATAACTCTCGCCCACCTTGGCGACATGGCTGGCGGGGGTGATCGTCAACTCGGCCAGGGCCGACTGCGCGGCGGGATCGAGCTTGGCGCCCTGCACGATCCAGGTGTGCAGCAAGCGATACGCCGGGCTGCCCGGCTGGAGCCGACGGCCCCCTTGGTGTTCGATGCGGGCGGCTGCCTTCAGCAGGAGAAGACTGTCTTCCGGCGAGATCAGGTTCAGGCGGCGGCCAAAGCCGTCGCGCAAGAGGTGAGCATGATCCTGGCCGGGCTCGGCACCGAACAAGCTGAGGCGGAAGCCCCCTTGCCCTTTCACGGCGCCGTGGCAGATACCGGCATTGCAGCCAAGCCGGCTGAACAAGGGCACCACGTGGCGCGTGAACAGTGGCCGGGCGGGAACAGCCCCCTCCTCGGCGCGGGCAACGGAACCGCACAAGAGCGCGATGACCGACAACAAGCAGGAGCGGCGAGGCATGGCGGCATCCTTGTAGGGCGGTGGGAGACAGCCGCGGGCAGAGCCCCGTTGTCTACTACGGGCAGGCAGTAAGCGTAACCATACCTGTCCGCGGGCTGGGCCACCACGGCCAGTCTTAATGACACAGGTATTGTCTAAATGGCAAACCAGGGCGTGCGCGAACGGCGCCGGGGAAGTCGGGCATCAGCAGCAGGCCACGTGCCTGTTGCCCCCGGCGAGCATGGTACGATCTCGACGTGCCGCTGGTGACGCCAAGGCCCGATTCGAACTCGCAACACCAAGATGCAAGAGCTGTCAAAATTGGCGGAACTACCTACCTCAGCCAGCGGTCGAACCATTCGTAGGCGGCCTTGCGCATGTCGGGCGGGAAATCGTGACCGCAATCGGGATGGAGGGCCGATAGCTTGTCCTTGGCGCCCAGCAGCCCGTACACTGGCGTGGCGGCCACGATGCAGTCCTTGACCCCGGAAACCTCGAAGTT
>JBFWSD010000708.1:0-4533 GCA_050248575.1 Gemmataceae bacterium | reverse complement strand
AACAAGCTTCTGGTGCCCGAAATCCGCGCCATTCTCAACCTGTTCTTGCACTGCGACCGCGACCCGACGTTGCGAGCACAGGCCGAGTAGCGGCGGGAGCAGTAGAGTCCGGGTCGTAATGGCCCTTTGACGCAATTCGGCACGGCGACCAGCTACGGCGATCATTCGCTCTATACTTCGGCGTGGCCGCGTTACAGCATTCGCAACACCGGGACGCCGGATCGGTTGGCCCAAGGGCCGGTCGACCGGAGTGGCGATTTCGGCCGCAAATTCGGTAGCTATCACCACGGAGTCTGTCAATTCGTGTTCGCCGACGGCCACGTCCAGGCCATCGGCACCAACTGCGATCCAAACACTTGCGCATGCTGTCGCGCATTGCCGATGGCGGCGTGCCTTCCGGCTACTGATGAGAGGCGGCACCCAAGTTACGGCCCTCTTGCCGGGCAAGCCCAGTACATCGGCAGTCTCAAATTTCGAGCTGGTTGATTGTTGTGAGCGGAATTCGCTCGCACACCTCGCGGTATTTCTCGGCACGCTGACGAAACGGAGAAGCCAGATCGGGGCAAGACTGGTCGGCGGCGCGAGTGATGCACAGTTGTTGCAGGAATGGTGAGCCGGCGACTTTCTGTTTTCCGGCCGCCTCTTCCTCGTGTACTATCAGGCTTCCCACTACTTCGGCCAAACTCTTGGCGCGAATTGCCATCCTTCTTTGAACCTGGATGAGACAGCGCATGAGCCCACATTCATCCACTTGTCCAAACTGCGGCCAAAGCCTGTCGAGTGGAGCATCTTGTTCCTGTTCTGCGTGTGGCTGGGACCCGAGCGGCGCCATCACAAGTGTGCCGTCACTGCTGCCGACGGCGCTCACGGGCATGACCGAACAGGGGACCAGTCCTGGTCGTCTTCAGTTGAGCAGCGCGAGACGCATCCTATGGGTGGCCACTGCGTTCGTGAGTCTTGGAGTAGTTTTCGGTTCCTGGATGCTGTTCTGGCAGGATGGTCAGCCAGGCGAGTCGAACGCCGCTGCCACGCGCCGGGAAGCTCGCGAACTGGGGCAATGGCCCGTCCAGGACGGACGGATTCGTTCGTTGTCCGCGGGGGGCGCTCGCGCCGTCTATTGCCTGGAAGATGGGTCGGCCCGGCTCATCGACTTGAACTCAGGACGCGAGATCAGACGCTGGGCCAACGACAAGCATATCCTGGCCGCAGCCCTCTCCAGCGACGGCAACCAGGTGGCACTGCTGTGCGGGGATGCCATCGAGATCCGGCACAGTAGCGACGATCACCTGCTGAACATGCGCCAATGGCACCACCGCAGGGTACTTGACCGCAAGTCGCTAACAACGTCGGCACTGTCAAGAACATCGTGAATCAGTCGCCGCCAATATCGCTCCAGTCAACTTGCTCAGCGGCTGCGACTATCACTCCCATGACCAGACTGCCGATCACCGCCGGGCCACCTTCCCCTTGTGGAGGCAGCGCCTTGGCTTCCATGAAGGGCAAGCTCGCTTCCGGGCCGATGCCCTGATGGGGACTCGGCCGCGCGCTGCGCCCAATCAGTCTTCTCTTGAACGATGACGATCCAGCCGGTGTCCTTGATCTTGTCAGCGCGTCCGCGGACCTGGACGGGCTCGAAGGCGGCCAGCCAGGTAACCTTCGGATCGATGAGATCCTGGTAATCGGGCACGAGGAATCGGGTCCGCTGGACGGGCTCGTCAGGCCTCTCCTCGAGGCGGCGGCTCTGCTCGAGCCGTTCGGCGCGCAGGCTTTCGAGAGCGGTGACAAGCTTGCCCGGCAACCGATAGATTGGCATCCTCACGTCGTCGCCCCGCGACTGTGCCTGTCGGATGTGTGCCAGTACCGGATGGTGCAGGATCAGCCCGTGTCGGGCGGTGCCCTCGATCCAGTCGCGCCGGGTCTCGGCCAGCACCACGACCTGGGCATCACTGAGCCCGAGCTGAAGTGACGTGAAGCGCCCCAGCTCTACGGTCATGGCCAGGACGCCCAGGTGCACTTGCGGCTGGTCGCCGTCCGCGCTCCAGATTGGCACCGAGAAGGCCACCATGCGATGGAAGGTTGCCTGGCTCTCGAAGACCGTGGAACGGTGCACGTCGGCGATGGGCGCAACGGTGCTGGCTTCTTGCGGCGTCAGATCGCGGCCCAGGCCATGAAAGTAGTCGCGAAAGGACCAGTTCTTGCCGACTGTCTCCGCGAAGGGGCTGCGGGCGACCTGCTGCCCCTGGCGATCGGTGACGAACCAGCTCGATGCCTTGGTCGTGGACGAGTGGGTCCGGTGTCGACGTTCGATCCAGGATTGTAGCCGTTGCTGCTCGTCCTCGGTGAGGGGACGCTGGAGACTGTAGCCAAGGAATCGGCGCAGCTCCGGGTCGTTGGCTTCGGCCTCCAGGATGCGCCAGCGCAGGTCGATCTCGTTGGCAATGGTGCGCGCGGCAAAGCGGCAAGCCACTTCGAGCCCCTCCGCGCGCAGCTTCTCGATCGACCGCCGGGCCTGGACTTGCTCCTCGGCATATCCGGCCAGCAGGATGGCGGCGACCACCGAAGTGACGATCACGCCCAGGCAAGCCATGGCCGCCGCCAGCGTCGCGGTACGATGATGCCGCGTCCAGCGTGCCAGGCGCCTGGTCCATGGCTCCGTGTAGACCGAAACCGGTTCGTCGGCGAGAAAGCGTTGAATCTCCTCGGCCAGCGTCTTGGCGTCGCTGTAACGATCGCGCGGTGACTTGGCCATCGCCTTGGCGCAGACGGCCTCCAGGGCGGGATCGGCGCCCGGGTCGATCTCGCGCACCCGGCGCGTCGGGCCGGTGACGATCTGGCGGAGCACCTCGCCGCTCCCCTGCCCCTCGTGCGGCGGATGGCCGGTGAGAAGCTCGAAGAGAATGGCACCCAGGCCGTAAACGTCGGTGCGGGCATTGATCTGCGTGGTCTTGCCCTCGGCCTGCTCGGGCGCCATGTAGGCTGGAGTGCCGAGAATGCGTCCGGTGGTCGTTGCCATGGGAGAGGCTTCCTCGGAAAGGGCCACCTGGTCCAAGTCGCTGTCGTCGGGTTTCGTGACACTCTTGGCCAGACCCCAGTCGAGAACGATGACTTCGCCGAACTCGCCGAGGATGTTATTGTCGGGCGTGAGGTCGCGATGGATGACGCCGCGTGAATGTGCGTAGGCAATGGCCTGGCAGATGCCGACGAAGGCCTCCAGCAGCCGCCCGAACTCGACCGAGCGTGCCTGGCCGGCCCGCCGGCGCCGCTGATAGTCGGCGATGCGCTCGCGTAGTGTTTGCCCGTGCAGCAGCCGCATCGTGTAGTAGGGACGTTGATCGTCCTTGCGGAAGGAGAGTTCGTAGACGGGAACGATGTTGGGGTGTTCGAGCTGGCCCGTCACCTGCGCTTCGCGAAGGAAACGCCGGCAGGCCTCGACCTGCGCGGCCTGTTTCGGCTTGATTTCCTTGAGCGCCACTTCGCGATTGAGGATGGTGTCGTGGACGACATAGATGCGCCCGAGCCCTCCCTCGGCGTGCAGCCGATTTACCGTGTAGCGCTCGAACGATTTCACGGGCTGAACCAGCGTGGTGGTCAGCATCTCATCGCTCTTGTCGGTGCTTCGCAACGCGGCTTCCGCGCCGGCTCCGGCCACGCTGTCGTGCGCCTGCTCTCGGGGTCCCAGGAGTTCCTCGACCCGGCGACGCTCTTCCGGCTTGATCCAGCCACGCTCAGAGAGGAGGTCGGGCAGCGACACGTCCTTCCGCACCGACCAGCCCGCGCAGGCCTCGGCGAATTGCTGAGAATTGAGCAGGCCGAGCTCCAGTGCCAAGGCGCCAAAGCGAAGATTGCGATCGTTTTCCATCGATCTTCTCCTCTCTCTCCCTGCGCATTCCACTTGCGAATGCTGGTTCACTGCTCCCACGAAGCTCAAATGCCTGCGGGCACAGTCGCCCTTCTTGTGTTCCCAGTACATTGCAAGGCAAGCATGTTTCGTACCGAGCAACAACGATCGCATACGCGCTGCCCCAGCTCGTGAAACTCATCGCTGAAATAGCGATCCAAACTCTAGTCGGTCAGTGCGTATGATTCATGCGCATGTGCGGATCTGGTACGGCGTACGGGAGGCATTGACCAGTCGCCCCCAATATCGCTCCAGTCAACTTGCCCAGGCGGCTACGACCATCACTCCCATGACCAGACCACCGACCACGGCCGAGCCACGCGCCCCTTGCGTCGTCAGCAGTGCGATGGTTCCAAACGCCCAGGAAACTGTGTAGAGCCAGAGAAGCGGCGTCGCCGAGAAGGTCGTTGGCTGCAAAAGTGCCGTCATGACCGCCGTGACCACGAACCAGCCCAGGTAGTTGCTCCACGGGATGCCAAAGTAGCCGCGCGGATGAGTCCAGATCCAGACCTTCCAGTGGGTGAAGACCGGATCGATAAGCAAGTCCCAGACGGTAGCGGCCAGGGCGGCAAAGAGGAGAAAATCGAGATCTCGGCTGCCGTCTGTCAATCGATCTGCCACGGCCCAGCTGGTCG
>JBFWSD010000707.1:0-4534 GCA_050248575.1 Gemmataceae bacterium | reverse complement strand
CTGTTCCAGCTACTGCCCGCGGGCGAGATCGTCTTCGACACCCGGAAGGGCAGGCTGCTCAGCGTGCAGCACCAGGTCAACCGCGAGCTCAAGGACCACCAGGGCCCGGGCAGCCTGTATCACTTCCAGAGCACCTACAGCGAACGCCTGATGGGCGAGCGCTGAGCTCATCTCTGGCTCACTCGTTCCCATATGATAAAAGTCGGGCGAACCCTCGCTGGCGCGTCGGGCTAACGGTCGCGTGTCGGCGAACGCGACGTCAGCCCGACGCTCGCGCGTCGGCGAACGCGACGTCAGCCCGACGCTCGCGCGTCGGTGAACGCGACGTCAGCCCGACGCTCGTTAGCCCGACGCGCCAGCGAGGGATATACATCGGGGAACGAGATTACTCATGAAGTTGCTCGAGAATCTGCGCGAAGAAGAAAAGCGCATTCGCGCCGGGGGCGGGCCCAAGGCCAGCGACCGCCAGCACGAGAAGGGCAGGCTCACTGCCCGCGAACGCATCGACCAGCTGATCGACCCGGGCAGCTCATTCTTCGAGCTTGGCCTGTGGGCCGCCTGGGGCATGTATCAGGACTGGGGCGGCGCGCCTTCGGCCGGGGTCGTCACCGGCATCGCCATGGTGGCGGGCCGCCAGGTCATGATCATCGCCAACGACGCCACCGTGAAGGCTGGCGCCTTCTTCCCGATGACCTGCAAGAAGGTGCTGCGTGCCCAGCGGATCGCGCTCGAGAACCGGCTGGCCCTCGTTTATCTCGTCGACAGTGCGGGGGTGTTCTTGCCCTTGCAGGACGAGGTGTTTCCGGACGAGGACGATTTCGGGCGGATCTTCCGCAACAACGCGGTGATCTCGGCGGCGGGCGTGCCGCAGTTCGCCGCCATCATGGGCAACTGCGTGGCGGGGGGCGGTTACCTGCCCGTGCTGTGCGACCACTTGTTGATGACCGAGGGGAGCGGGCTGTATCTGGCCGGCCCGGCGCTGGTGAAAGCGGCCATCGGCCAGGCGGTGAGTCACGAAGAGCTGGGCGGCGCGCTCATGCACGCCTCGGTGAGCGGCACGATCGACTTTCGCGAGAAGGACGATGCTGCCTGTCTCGAAAGGCTGCGGCGCTTGATCGACATGCTGCCCGCCGAATCGCGCAAGGTCGACTTCACGAAGAAGGCGGGCCGCCCCGCCACCGACGCGTATGACATCGCCCACATCTGCGACAATGGGCGGCCCCAGGAATTCGACGTCCGCGATTTGTTGCCCTGCTTTCTCGACGACGGCCCGGTCGACGAGTACAAGGCCGAGTTCGGGCAATCGCTGGTGTGTGGCTACGGCCGCATCGGCGGGCTGCCCGTGGGCATCGTGGCCAATCAACGCAAGCGCAGCAAGCCGGCGCAAGGGGCGCTTCAGTATGGCGGCGTGATCTATGTCGACTCGGCGGAGAAGGCGGCCCGCTTCATCATGGATTGTAACCAGGCCCGCATGCCGCTCTTGTTCTTGCAGGACGTGAATGGCTTCATGGTGGGCCGCGATTCGGAGCAGGCGGGCATCATCCGCGCCGGGGCCAAGCTGGTCAACGTGATTGCCAACAGCGTGGTCCCGAAGCTCACGCTGATCCTGGGCGGCTCGTTCGGCGCGGGCAACTACGCCCTGTGCGGCAAGGCTTTCGATCCCAGGCTGATCCTGGCCTGGCCCACGGCCCGCTACGCGGTCATGGGTGGCGAGCAGGCCGCCAGCACCTTGCTCGATATCACCGTGAGTGCGCTGCGGCGGAGCGGCCACGAGCCCGACGCCGTCGAGCTCGAGGAGCTGCGCCGCAAGGTACAGGCCAGCTACGACGAGCAAACCGACGTGCGTTACGCGGCGGCCCGCCTGTGGATCGATGCCATCCTGGCGCCGGAAGACACGCGGGCTGCCCTCTTGCTGGCCCTCGACGTTGCCAGCCGTTATGATGACGGCCGTGCTTTCAAGACCGGCGTCCTCCAAGTTTAACCGACATGCATCCCCTCCTGCTCTTCGCATTCACGTTGTTTCTGAGTGCGAGTTTGATGTTCATCGTCGAGCTGATGGTGGGCAAGCTGGTCCTGCCCTACCTGGGGGGCACACCGGCCGTGTGGAATACCTGCATGGTGTTCTGGCAGGCCCTGTTGCTCGCGGGCTATGCCTATTCCCATCTGGTCACGCGCAAGCTGCCCCTGGACAGACAGGTGCGGCTGCACCGGATCGTCTTGCTGGTGCCGCTCGTGCCGCTGGTGATTTTTCACCTCGACATCGGCGGCGTGGTGGGCTGGCTGCCACCGCCGACCGAGGCCAACCCCATCCCGTGGCTCTTGACGGTGCTGCTCCTGACCATCGGGCTGCCCTTCTTTGCGATCGCGACGACGGCCTCGCTCTTACAGCGCTGGTATAGCGAGACGAGCTTCCCCGGCGCGCGCGATCCCTACTTCCTCTATGGCGCCAGCAACGTGGGCAGCATGCTGGCCCTGTTCAGCTATCCCATCCTGATCGAGCCGCTGGGCCGCTATGAAGGGCTTGGCCTGACGACGCAGACACTGGTCTGGATTGTCGGTTATGCCGCCCTCGCCGGTCTCATCCTCCTGTGTGGGCGGCGTGCCCAGCAGGCGATCAACGCCGGGCCGCCCGAAGAAGAAGAGCAGATTCCCACTCACGAAGGCGTGGAGATGCCCGAGGTGATGCAGCCTGCCGCATTCGAGGCGCCCGGTTTGCTCCGCAAGCTGCGCTGGGTGGCCCTGGCCTTTGTGCCGTCGAGCTTAATGCTGGGCGTGACCACGCACATCACCACGGACATTGCCGCGATTCCGCTGATCTGGACGATCCCGCTCGCGCTCTACCTGCTGAGTTTCATCCTGGTGTTCTCCAGGCTGCCCCTGGCGGTGCACCGGGTGATGGTGTTCCTGCTGCCCGTTGTGGTCTTGCTGGTGGTGTGTGCCCCGTTCGGGCACTGGGGACTGAAGCTGCCCACCTGGTACCTGGAGTGGGGCACAGCCCTGCTGCTGGCTCTTGTGCTGCTGCGGTTGTGGCCCATCGCGCGGCAGCTTCGCGCCGGGCAACTTCCAGGCAACGGCGATCTGTTTCTCATCCTCCTGCTGACGCTCGGGCTGGGAGGGTTGGTGGCCCTGTCGCGGCTGGAGGGGCAATCGATCCTGTCGCTCGAACAGGTCATGCTTTTTGATGCGCCCTGGCAGATCATTCTCCTCCACCTGCTCGGGCTATTCGTGGTCGCGATGGTGTGTCATGGGGAGATGGCGCGGACGAGGCCGCCGGCCCGGCACCTGACCGAGTTCTTCTTGCTCATGTCGCTCGGTGGCGTGCTCGGGGGCATGTTCAACGCGCTGGTCGCGCCCAACCTGTTCCATCAGATCATCGAGTATCCATTGATGGCCCTGGTGGCCTGCGTGCTGTTGCCCAGTTTCGGGCTGGATACGCGCAAGCCCTGGCTGGAATACGTCGAACTGGCCTGGACCAGTTTCCTGATGGTGTTTGGCGTGGGGCTGTCGCTGGTAGTGCTGGCACGGCATTACGAGCCGCTGGTCAAGTATGCCCGGCCGATTGCCCTTCTGGGGCGGCATCTGCCCGATCCTTTCTCCGATACTTCCTATGAGTTGCTTCGCCGCATGGCGGGCTACGACCGCCGCGACATCATCTTTGAAGAACGCAATTTCTTCGGCTACTTCTCCGTCGACCGCAGCGTGTACTCGGGCAACGTCGATTATTTCTTCGGCCTGTTCCCGGGCCTGGAGCGCGACGAGACCTTCCATTCGATGACGCACGGCACCACCACGCACGGCACCCAGTGCCTGGCGGATGGCCGCCGCGGCGAGCCGCTCAGTTACTTCCATCGTACCGGGCCGATTGGCCAGGTCTTCGAGGCCATGTATGCGCGCCAGCGCCCGCTCAATGTCGCCGTCCTCGGCCTCGGTACGGGCACGCTGGCCGCCTACATGAAACCGGGCTGGCAACTCACGCTCTACGAGATCGATGCCGCGGTGGTCCGTGTCGCCCGCGATCCCACTTACTTCACCTATCTGCGCGATTGCGAGGCACGCGGCGTCGCCGTTGACGTGATCCTGGGCGACGGCCGACTCAAGCTGGCCGAGGCGCCCGACCATTCTTTCGACATGCTCTTCATGGACGCCTTTACCTCGGATGCGGTGCCCGTACACCTGCTCACGCGGCAGGCCATCGAGCTCTATCTGCGCAAGCTGAAGCCGGACGGCGTGCTGGTGGTCAACATTGCCAACTGGTACCTCGATTTCACGCCGGTGCTGGCCAACCTGGCGAGGGCGACCGGGCTGGTGGCCCGCGAGGCGCATGGCACCGCCGATCGGCGCATTGATCGGGCGGCCACGCACTGGGTGGTCCTGGCTCGCAAGCCGGAGGATTTCGGCACGCTCCTGGAAGCCAGGGACGAGCAGCATCAGCCCGCCTGGCGCGAGCTGAAGCCCAATCCGGAGGTGGCCCGCAAGGTTGGCGTCTGGACCGACAGTTACACCAACTTGTGGAGCGTGTTTGCGTGGTAAACTG
>JBFWSD010000706.1:0-4535 GCA_050248575.1 Gemmataceae bacterium | reverse complement strand
AGCTTCGCCTTTTGCGGCGTGCCCCCGGGCACCAATCGACACGATGATCAACGCTGCGACTACTTTCTTCGGCTGGTCGAGGGCCGCGGCTACCCGTGCAGCGTCTTCTCGAACTGGCGCGAATGGGATGTCTGGGAAAGCGGGCAGCAAGCGCTCGCAAACTGGCTGTCAGGTCTCGACAGGCCAGTCGGCGTGATGACTTGCCATGATGAACGCGGGCAGCAGGTTCTCGATGCTTGCCGCCGCTCGGGGCTGAGTGTGCCGGATGAAGTCGCCGTTATCAGTGTCGACAACGACGCCTACCTGTGCAATCTGACGATTCCGCCGATGACCAGCGTCGATGTCAATGCCGAGCGCAACGGCTACGAGGCTGCCGTGCTTCTGGATCGTCTGATGCGTGGCCGCCGCCCGCCGCGCGGGCAAAATTACTTGCCCCCACGCGGCGTGGTGGCCCGGCAGTCTACCGATACCGTGGCCGTCGCCGATCCCGATGTCGCTGCCGTGGTGCGGTTCATCCGCGATCGTGCTTGCACCGGCATCAGCATCGAGCAAGCCCTGGCCCAGTCCAGCGTCTCGCGCAGCACATTGACCCGCCGCTTCAAGCAACTGCTCAACCGCACTCCCATGGCCGAACTGACACGCGTGCGGCTGCAACACGCCGGCAGCTTGTTCGTCGAAACGGAGTTGCCAATGGCCGAGATTGCGGCCCGCTGCGGCTTCCGGGAGGCCAAGTACTTCATCGAGGCATTTCACCGCAACATTGGCGAACCGCCTGGACGGTTCCGACGCCGCAAGGTCGACCGGGCAGAACACTGATCTCAACCCGTTTCGAAGAAATTGTGTATTCGTCGCCAACCCGGCGGGCACCAGCAGAAGATCCCCCCGAAGGATGTTCTTGCCTGGTGGAGGTTGCGATGTTCACAATCTGGGGCGGCCGTCAGCGGTTTTGCGATGGCATCACGCGGCGGAATTTTCTGCGTATCGGCGCCTGCGGTGCCGGGCTGACACTGGCCGACATGTTGCGAGCACGCGACAGCGACAAGTCCAAGGGGAAACCCAGGCCCCGTTCCGCCATCATGGTGTATCTGCCCGGCGGGCCACCTCACATCGATATGCACGATCCCAAACCGGAAGCGCCGGACGAATACCGTGGCGACTTTCGGACGATTCCAACGCGCTTGCCCGGTGTGCATTTTTCGGAGTTGTTGCCCCGACAGGCCGCCATCCTCGACAAGCTCGTCGTGATCCGTTCGCTCACGGGCATGGACGGCGAACACGATGACTCCCAGATCGAGACGGGCTTTCCCAAGGCGCGCAAGCTGAGTGTGGGCCATCCGCCCGTGGGGGCCGTCGTCTCGAAGTTGCGCGCGCAGGCGTCGACGCCAGTGCCTCCTTTCGTCAGCCTGCGCGGAGAGAGAACGTATATCGCGGGCACGTTGTCGGTAGGGCTCGACCCGGGCTACCTGGGCGCAGCGCATCGGCCCTTCGTGCCCGACGGCGCCGGACTGGGCAATCTGCGGCTTGCCGATGGCGTGGATCGGCCGCGCGTCTCTCAACGGCGCCAGCTGCTAGAGAGCTTCGACACGCTCCGTCGAGATCTGGATCACGACGATGTCTTCGAGGGGATGGACGCTTGCACCACGCGGGCCTTCGACATGATCCTGAGCGGCAACACGCACCGTGCCCTCGACCTGGGCCGCGAAGCTCCGGCCGTGCGTGATCGCTACAAGGGGGCAGAGCCGTTCCTGCTGGCGCGAAGACTGGTGGAAGCGGGAGTCGGCTGCGTTACGCTCGCCTTCGGTAGCTGGGACAGCCACGCTCGCAATTTCCCGAACACGAAGCACTTCGCGCCGCGGCTGGATGCAGCCCTGGCCAACTTGATCGAGGACCTGCACGATCGCGGTCTGCAAGACGATGTGATCACGCTGGCATGGGGTGAGTTTGGCCGCACACCGAAGATCAATCGCGACGAACGAGGCCGCGACCACTGGAGCGGCGCGATGTCCGCCGTGCTCGCGGGCGGCGGCTTGAGCATGGGGCAGGTCCTTGGCGCCACCGACGCCAAGGCCGCCTATCCCCGCGAACGCCCGCTACGTGTGCCACAGGTACTGGCCACTCTCTACCGCACGCTCGGCATCGATCCCGAACAGGCGTTTCCCGACCTCACCGGGCGGCCGCAGTATCTGCTCGACGACCGCGAGCCAATCCGCGAGCTCTAGGGTAGTAAGCGGGGATCGACCCAGGCCATCCAGGCATAAACACGCCAGCTTGGGCAGTGGCAGCGCAGTTCGAGGCGCTGCACACCATCGATAGCGATGGAACAGTTCTGCGTTTCGCCGGCCTCATAAAACGGCCGCGAGGTCCAGAGCAGACGGCCATCCCCCAGCACGGAGAACGTGAGCGGGGCCTGGCTACGGCTACGCTTTGAGCCGTCGCGAATCCCCACCGCGCTCTCGAAACGCCGATACTTTCCGTCGAGCTGATAAGTGATCGTCGAATGTCCGCCCGTGGCCGGGTGCAATGCCAGGGAGCGCGGCGAGGCCACACCGTTCACGGTTGCCCCTATTTCGAAATGATCGGGCACGGGCACACTGAGATCGACCTGCTGCATTTCGGCAAGATAAACGACGGAGGGCTCACCGGCAGGACGCAGCGCCAGTACGCCGAGGCCCAGGGCAGCAAGCAGGAACAGCGCAATAGCTGCCCGCCACCACACCTCGAGTCGCAGCGAACTCGATACGCTTTCGGTCAGGGCAGCGACCGGAGCGGAAATGGCCTGGGCATCTCCCAGCGCGGCGCGGCTCGTCGTCACCAGCAATTCTGGAGCCACGGCAGCATCCGTGGCAGTGTTCTGCGTCAGCAAGGCTGCCAGCCCAGCCACAGACAGATTCAAGCCGCGTTGTTGCAAGCGATTCCGTAACAGCTCGCGGGCACGGGCGAGACGTCCCGAGACGGTTCCCTTGGACCAGCCCAGCAGGGCGGCTGCTTCCTCGTTGGTCTTGCCTTCCAGGTAACAGAGCACCAGGGGAGCCCGATATTTTTCAGACAGCTTGCCCAGTTCTTGATCGAGCACGGGGCGCAGCTCGTTCCACTGAGTTTCTTGCGAGACGGCCTCATTGCGCATGGCAGCAGCCCTCCGGTCGCGCGCGTGACGGCGAGCCGCCGCTACCTTGGCCTTCTGCGCCACGCGCAAGGCGACGCCATAAAGCCAGCTGGCCAGGGAGCCGCGCCGCCTCACGCTTGGAGCCCGGCGTACCAGCACCAGAAATGTTGCCTGGAAGGCGTCTTCCGCATCGGTCTCGTCTTCCAGGACCCGCCGGCAAACGCCCATGACCAGGCCGCCGTGGCGACGCAAGAGCGTCTCGAACGCCGAACCATCGGCCGCAGTGATGAAGCGGCCGAGGAGCGCGTCGTCTCTCTCCGGGTCGGCAACGTCCGCGCCGGCCAGATGGCGAAGTCGCTCGACCAGGCTGACCAGAGACGCTCGGGCCATCAACCCCTCCTCTGCCACATCGACCTTCATTAGAGGGCATCCCCACATGGGAGGCAAGCATGCGGCAGTCCGCCCCCGGTAGTGCCCGCGCGAACAGTTGCGAATACGCTTTTCTGCCATTTCTCACCAGAATCTCGATGAACGGTGGGGTGTGACACCTCCTTGCGAATCACCTCGCCCCGGCTGTGAGTCACGCTCTTCCGTTAGGCTAGTGAAGGCCAAGAATGACATTTCGAGGAGTTAACCCATGTCCACCCGAAACATCCAGACCGACTCGGCGAACGACCGTGGTCTGCAGATACGACAGCAAGCGCTTCAGGCCATGTTGCAAGAACTTTCGCTCCGGGAGCGAAGAGTAACGGTGGATGCCATCGTACAGGTGGTAGCACTGTCGCATCTGGTGTACGGGCAACGTGGCAAGTAGTTCCGACCGCTCGTCTCGATCTACGAAAGACGACGCACAACCAGCGCTGTCTGGTCGTCAAGCTGCGGGCGATCTCCCATGAAGCTGCGGACTTCCAGGTCAATCCGTTCAAGCAATTCGCTCGCCGAGCGACGGCCATGGGTTCGCACCAGTTCCACGAGGCGCTCTTTGCCGAATTGGGCACCGCCTGGCTCTGCCGCTTCCAAATAGCCGTCGGTCAAGATGATGCCCAGGTCACCTGGAGAGAATTCCACGCTCTCGGCAGATTCGGTCTCCATACCCTCAGCAATCCCGAGCGGTAATCCCGTCGCACCGGTGGTGGTGACATCATTGGCGACTGCCCGATACCAGAACATCGGGCCATGGCCCGCGCTGCCGTAGTGCAGACGGTGCAGGGCCGGCTCGAGGAAGCCGAAAAACGCGGTCACAAAGCGGCCACGGCTCAGGTCGGCACAGAGCCAGTCGTTCGCCCGTGTGAGCACTTGACCAGGGCTGTCCGTCTGGTCCGCCACAGCGCGGATCAGAGCGCGCGTCGCACAGATCACCAGTGCCGGGCCAACTCCATGCCCGCTGGCGTCAGCGACGGTCAAGGCCAGGCGGCCATCGGCCAGCGGAATG
>JBFWSD010000705.1:0-4538 GCA_050248575.1 Gemmataceae bacterium | reverse complement strand
GCGGATGGCTCGGTGGTAGTGCCCGAAGTGCTGCGGCCCTGGGTGGGCAAGGAGAAGATCACGCCGCGGTAGAAGTAGCTGGGAGATGGCGGAGGTGGCACGCAATGCGGATGCGGCCCGCTCTCGCGAGCAGGCCGAGGCTCTCAATGCAAGAGTCGAACGGCAGCCGGGTGCGTGGCGTATCGTCTATGATGGAACGGCCCTGTGCGTCGAGCCCGGCACGGACCAGGTCAACCGCGAGAAGTGACGACGAGCCGCAATCCATTTCTTAACGGCCCTCGTCTTATAGATGATCGGGTGCGCGTGCGCGCCCTTCACGTACTGAACTGATACTGATGTTGATGTTTCAGGGAGGTCACCATGGCAGCTGAACGATCCGGTTTCGGGGTCGCCGCCCGCGTGGTCGTGCTCGGCGGCTTCGTGCTTGCCGTCCTCGCCTTCGTGTTCCTTGGCAATCGCGGCAGCAACCAGGCCAGCGCTGCCCAGCTGACCGAAGACCATGCCGCCGTCTTCAAGGACAAAGACAAGCTGCTCGTCTCCATCAACCTGGGCAACCCCGACGGGGAGAACCTCCGTGGCGTGCTCACCGTTCAGCTGCTGGGGCCTGACAAAAAGTCGCTGGCCAAGATGTCCAGCCCGGTCGATCAGAACGAGGCAGCCGCCAGCTATCGCTTCGAGTTGCCCCTCACCGATGTGCCGCTGAACAAGCTCTCCCTGCAGGGCCAGTTCGGCGATCAGGTCTTCACGGTGCCGCTCGAGAAAGTCTTGCTGGCCAAGGCCCACGAGACCTCTCTGAGTGCCAGCCCGGAACTCTACAGCAACAGCGTGGCCGCGGTCCGTTGCGGCGTGCATGGCTGCAAGTCTTACACCGACACGATCCCGCTGGCCGGAGCCGATGTCGCCATCGAGCTCAAGACCGCCGAAGGGCAGGTCTTCCCGCTCCATCAAGGCAAGACCGAAGCCAACGGGCTGGCGGTGGCCCGCTTCAAGGTGCCCGATCTCAAGCCGGGCCAGTACACGCTCGTCGTCGCCACCAAGTCCACGCTGGGTGAAGAGAAGCTCGAACACCAGGTGAAGGTGAAG
This sequence comes from Gemmataceae bacterium, assembly GCA_050248575.1. Lineage (GTDB taxonomy): Bacteria > Planctomycetota > Planctomycetia > Gemmatales > Gemmataceae > JBFWSD01. Next base: position 3,455 of record JBFWSD010000705.1, on the reverse strand, counting down.
TCGGAGCCCAAGATCCTGCTGGTCACCGACAAGCCGCTCTATCAGCCCGGGCAGCTCATCCACATCCGTGCCCTCAGCCTGAAGCCGATGGATCTTTCGCCCGCCGGCAACGCCGACGTGGTCTTCGAGGTCGAGGACGCCAAGGGCAACAAGGTCTTCAAGAAGACGCAGAAGACCAGCGACTTCGGTATCGCCTCGGTCGATTTCCAGCTCGCCGATGAAATCAACATGGGCGACTACCAGATCCGTGCGTTGCTCGGCGACCACCAGGCCAGCAAGACCGTCACGGTCAAGAAGTACGTGCTGCCAAAATTCAAGGTCGAGGTAAAGAGCAACAAGCGTTTCTACCTGCCCAAGGAAACCATCGAGGCCGATCTGCAATCCGATTATTTCTTCGGCAAGCCGGTCGCGGGCAGCACCATCCAGGTCAAGGCCAGCACGTTCGACGTGCAGTTCAAGGAGTTCCAGACCTGGGAAGGCAAGACCGACGAGAACGGCCACGCCAAGTTCGAGATCAAGCTGCCCGACTACTTCGTGGGACAGCCTCTCGCGAAGGGAGATGCCCTCGTCAAGCTGGAAGTGAAGGTCACCGATACGGCCGACCACAGCGAGACGATCACCAAGAGCTACAACGTTAGCGAACAGCCCATTCGCGTCAGCTTGATTCCCGAAGGGGGCCGTCTCGTGCCCGGGCTGGAAAATCGCGTCTTCGCCGCGGCCATCTATCCGGACGGCACGCCCGCGGTCTGCGACGTGGAACTGTGGAACGGGCAACAGGCCAAGGACAAGCCCTTCCAGTCGCTCAAGACGAACGCGGCCGGCCTGGCCGAGTTCAAGCTCAATCTCAAAGCGGAGCAGTTCCGCCAGCTGGGCTGGGAACAGAAGCAGATCGATGTGCTGGGGGGCCGCACCGTGCAGGTGAATGGCCCACGGCAAGTCTTCGATCTCTTCGTCCAGGCGAAAGACGCCAAGGGGAGCCAGGCCAGTGCGAAGGCCGAGGTCAGCGGTAGCGTCTTTGGCGACAACCTGCTCCTCCGTCTCGACAAGGCCATCTACAAGGGAGGGGACAAGGTCGCCGCCGAGATCCGCACCAGCGCGGGCACGCCGACCGCCTACCTCGACTTCGTCCGCAACGGGCAGATCCTGCTCAGCCGCTGGTTCGACGTCAAGGAGGGCAAGGCCAGCACCAGCCTCGATCTGCCCGCCAGCGTGTTCGGCACCGTCGAGGTCCATGCCTACCAGATGCTCAACACGGGCGAGATCATTCGCGATAGCCGCGTCGTCTACGTGCAGCCCCCCGAGGGACTCAAGATCGACGTGAAGGCAGATCAGGCGGAGTACAAGCCCGGCGCGAAGGGCTCGATTCGCTTCCAGGTGACCGATGCCGCGGGCAAGCCGACGGCGGCGGCCCTCGGCGTGATCATCGTCGATGAAGCGGTTTACGCCCTGCAAGACATGCAGCCCGGCCTGGAAAAGGTCTACTTCACGCTGCAAGAAGAACTGCTCAAGCCGAAAGTGCAGGCCGTGTACCGGCCCGCCGAGAGCATCGACATCCTGGTGCGCGAGCCAGCCTTGCCCGCCGACAAGCAGCAGATCGCCCAGGTGTTGCTCACGTCGGTGCAGCCCAAGCTACCGCAACGGTGGGAACTGGATCCGGCCATCGAACGGCGGCAGAAAATCGAAGCGCAGGTGCAGGTGCTGGCGCAACACATCTATGCTCGGGCCAGCAACAACCAGCCCTTCATGGAATATGACGCATCGGCCAAGAAGTGGGTCTTCGTGCCCAATCTTCTTGCCGAAGTGGTCAAGACGTACGGGCTGGATCCGGTGGTCTTGAAGGATCCGTTCGGGCAGCCCCTCGACCTCGACAAGCTGGCCGATCTCGAAGCGAACTTCACGGTCGATAACCTGGCCCGCGCCGTGACCCTGCAGCGCATGACCAACATCTACTGGAACCTGATCAACTACACCAATCAGAACCGCAACAAATACTTCAAGGACGAAAAGTGGGAGTTGCCCGAAATGATCGTGCGGCAACTCGCCGTCGAACGCCGCCTGCAAGACTCCTGGACGAAGGACGCCTGGGGCGAGACCATCCGCCTCGAACGGGTGAAGGACAAGCTCGAACATCGCACCGGGCAGACTCAGTTCGATCATCACCAGCTTGTCTCGGCCGGCCCGGACCGCAAGTTCGGCACCGAGGACGACGTGAAGATGGTGTCGCCCAACCAGGCCAACCTGCTGCATTACTGGTGGCTGGAATCGGCCACGCGGCTGGCGACGGCTCAGCAAGAACAGTGGGGCGCCATGCCGGGGGGCCGCGGCGGCCGCCTGGATCACCGGTTCATGCTGGAGAAACGCCTACGCAACGGTGCTGAACTCGAACGGGGTGCGGTATTCCCGCAGGCTCAGCTCGGCGCGATACCGCCAGGCGCTCCGGTCGACCTGGCAGAAGACAAGGCGGCCGATCCGACCGCCACGACGAACGCGCCGGCGGGAGCGGCCCCCATCCTTCGTGTCCGCGAATACTTCCCCGAGACGATGCTCTGGCAGCCCAGCCTGATCACCGACGACAAGGGCGTGGCGATCTTGCCCGTCGAGTTCGCCGATTCGATCACCACGTGGCGATTGAGTGCCTCGGCCTCCTCGCGCGGCGGGCTGCTCGGTGGCACCAACGCCCCCTTGAAAGTCTTCCAGGACTTCTTCGTCGACATCGATCTGCCCGTCAGCCTGACCCAGAACGACGAAGTGGCCTTCCCCGTCGCGGTTTACAACTACCTGAAAGAGCCACAGACGGTGACGCTCGAATTGCAGCCCGAGAAATGGTTCGAGCTGGTCGACGGCGCCGGCCTCAAACGCTCGCTCGACCTCAAGCCAAATGAAGTGACCTCGATCAAGTTCCGCATCCGGGCCAACAAAGTCGGCCATCAGCCCTTGCTGGTGAAGGCCATCGGCACCAAGATGTCGGACGCGATCAAGCGGATTGTCGAAGTGGCTCCTGACGGCAAGCGCCTCGATATTGTGGCCACCGATCGATTGTCGGGCAACGTATCGCACACCATCGACATCCCCGAAACGGCCATCCCCGATTCGCAGAAACTCTTCGTCAAGCTCTACCCTGGCGTGTTCAGCCAGGTGCTCGAGGGGACCGAAGGCATGTTGCGCATGCCGTGTGGCTGCTTCGAGCAGACCTCGTCCTCGGCCTACCCGAACATCCTGGTGGCCGATTACATCAAGACGGCCCGGGTGGCCAACGCGCAGCAACACCTGATGAAGGCCGAGCAATATCTCAACGCGGGCTATCAGCGGCTGCTCACCTTCGAGCGGCCCGGCGGCGGCTTCGACTGGTGGGGTTCCGGCCCACCGCTCGTATGGCTCTCCGCTTACGGCCTGCAAGAGTTTAACGACATGTCGCGGGTGTGGCCCGTCGACCGTGGCATCATCCAGCGCACCCA
>JBFWSD010000704.1:0-4549 GCA_050248575.1 Gemmataceae bacterium | reverse complement strand
AAGTGCCTCTCGAAACGGGCATCGGATCGTTACAGCACGGCCCTTGACCTGGCCGACGACCTCGAACAATGGGCAACAGGGGCCGGCGACTCAGCGTCCGTGACTCCCACGGTGGCCGTTTCCGCGCCAGTCGGGCCCATGCTGCCAAGCAGCGACAAGGCGACCGGCCCGGCATTGCCGATGACCGCAAGAGTTTCACCGCGCGGGCTTTGTTCGTTTGGCCCGGACGATGCCGATGCGTTTCTACGCTTGCTGCCCGGGCCGCGCGATCGCGACGAGTTGCCCGAGAGCCTCGCGTTCTGGAAGCGCCGCATCGAGAGCGAGCGCGAAGAGGAGACTTTCCGCGTCGGCTTGCTCTACGGCCCGTCGGGCTGCGGCAAGACGTCGCTCATCCGTGCCGGGCTCATGCCTCGCCTGGGCCGCGAGATCGTGCCCGTCTACCTCGAAGCGCTGCCCGAAGGAACCGAAGCGAAGTTGCTGTCGCAGCTGGGCCGAACCTGCCCAGCGCTTGAAACGGCCACTTCCTTGAGCGATGCGGTTGCCCTCTTGCGTCGCGGGCAGGTGCTCGCCACGGGCCGCAAGCTTCTCGTCATCATTGATCAGTTCGAGCAGTGGCTGCATTCCGCGGGCAGCGAGCTCGCCACGCAGCCCCTGGTGGCCGCCCTCCGCCAGGCCGACGGCGTACACGTGCAGTTCCTGCTGCTCATTCGCGATGACTTTTGGTTGGGCGCCTCGCGCCTCTTTCAGGAGCTCGAGATCCCGCTCCTGGACGGGCACAACATCAAGCTAGCCGACCTCTTCGATGCGCGGCACGCCCGCACGGTCCTCGAGCTCTTCGGCCAGGGCTATGGCTGTCTGCCCGAATCGGCCGAAGCCATCACGCCTGACCAGCAAGCTTTCCTCGATCAAGTCGTGCAAGGACTTTCGGACGACGGCAAGGTAATCTCTGTCCGGCTCAGTGTGTTCGCCGACATGGTCAAGCGGCGGCCGTGGTCGCCGCTCACCTTGCAAGAGATCGGCGGCACTGACGGGGCCGGCATCACGTTCCTGGAAGAGATCTTCGTGGCCCGCTCGGCGAATCCGGAGCACCGCTCGTTTGAAGCCGCGGCGCGGGCGGCGCTGGCCGCCCTCTTGCCCGAGGCGGGCGGCACCATCAAGGGCCGCATGCGTTCGCGCGACGAGTTGCTGCAAGCCACCGAGCTGCCCCCGCGCCGCTTCCAGCGCTTGCTCGAGATCCTCGACCGCGAGTTGCACCTGATCACGCCCTCCGAAGGAGAGAATGGAGAACAGGCTGCCTATCATCTCACGCACGATTATCTTGTCTGCCCGCTGCGCGACTGGCTGACGCAAAAACAGCGTGCCAGCTGGCGTGGCCGAGCCCAGCTCGTCCTCGAAGAACGCACCGCGCAGTGGCAGCGCTTGCGGCAGCGGCGCTTCTTGCCCTCGCCCGTCGAGTACGCGTCGATCGTGCTTGGCGTGCCGAAGCGCCGTCGCAAACCGGAGCAGCAAGCACTCGTCCGCGCGGCGTCGAAGCACTATGGCTGTATTGGCGCGGGCTTGATGGTGCTGGCGGGCTTGCTTGGCCTTGGCGCCCACGAGATCAAGGGGCGTGCTCAGGCACAGCGGCTTGTTCACGAACTGCTGGCGGTCGCTCCCGACAAGGTTGAGAAGGTGGTGCTGGAAGAGTTGCCCGCCTATCGGCGCTGGGCCGGGCCGATCTTGCGCGAGCTGGCCGCCGACAACGCCGCCGAACCCGAACACCGGTTGCGGGCCAGCCTGGCACTCTTGCCCGCCGATCATGGGCAAGTCGCCTTCCTCCAAGCAAGCTTGAGCGATGGCCGGCTCGACGCCTATCCGAGCTTACGCGATGAACTGGTGGTGCCCGCCGTACTCGAAGACGACAGCCAGCGCGCGGAACTGATCCGCCAGGCGCAGGCGATCCTGGCCGAACCAGGCACGGCCACCGCGACCGAGGCCGAACGCGTCGAGCGAGGCCGCCGACAGGCCCGCGCGGCGATCTTGCTTGTTCGTGTCGGTCAAGGAGAAGCGGCCCTGACTGCTTGCCGCGACGTCGAGTGCCTGGGGCACTTCATTGCCTGTTCGCGCAACATGGGAATCGTGGCCAGTCAACTGCTCGATTGCCTCGAGCGCGCCAGCAAGGCCGAGCAACGCTACGCGCTGCTGCTGGCCCTGGGCAACTTTACACCCGGCGACTTGCCCGCCGAGCGGCGGCAGGCGACCATCGACAACCTCATCGCGGGCTACCGGAACGATGCCAGTGCGGCGTGTCATGCCGCCTGCGAGTGGCTGCTGCGCCGCTGGAAGGTCGATGTCCCTGCTGCCGAGCCTGACAAGTCCATCCCAGCGCGCGAGTGGTTCGTGCTGGAGATTGCCGGGCGGCGCCTGTCCTTTGTGAAGCTGCCCGCGGGCAAGTTCTTGATGGGGTCGCCCGCCAACGAGAAGTACCGCGTCGCCGATGAGGAGCAACACCTGGTCGAGATCACGAGACCGCTCGCCGTGCTCGATCGCGAGGTGTCGGTCTCGCTCTGGCGCCGCTTCCTGGACGACACGGGCCGCACCGCCGCCTGGCACAAACGCGACGCCCGCGGCAACGCGTTCCAGAAGGGGCCGTTCCCCGCCAGTCATCTCGACTGGCAGGAAGCGGTCGAGTTCTGCCGCTGGCTCACGCAACAGGCCGGATTGCCCGAAGCGGAACAATGTTACGAGCAAGTGCCAGGTGCAGAAGCGCAATGGCGTTTCTATCCGGAACGGGCCGGCTTCCGCTTGCCCACGGAGGCGGAATGGGAACATGCATGCCGCGGCGACAGCCCGTCCACTTTCAGCTTCGGCAGTGCCCATGGCTTGCTGGGCGACTTTGCGATCGCCCTGGAGAATTCAGACAGGCAGCCCGCGCCGGTGGGCACGTCGCGGCCCAACCCGCGCGGGCTCTTCGATATGCATGGCAACGTCTGGGAATGGTGCAGCGACGCCAAGGCCAGCTATGACGGCGAAGCCTGCGATCCGTGCGGGCCACTCACCGGCCCGGTCCGCCAGTATCGCGGGGGCAGCTATGACAACTACTCCCGCCATGCCCGCTGTGCCTGCCGCATCAGCGAGCAGCTCACGGCCCGCTTTCCCTATCTTGGATTCCGCGTGGTGTGCACGCTGCCCAGCTTCGAAAGGACTGCGGGCCGCTGATTTCGCTCGTCGTCACCCGTGCAGCGCCGCGGAAACAATCAGGGCAATGCCGATGATCACCGAGCCCATGATGATGGCCAGGGCTGTGTTCTGGTCTTCCTCGATCTCCTTGCGGATGGGGAAGGGGCTCAGCCTCTCCATGATCCAGAAGGCGAAGCCGAAGAACACCAGCCCCACGGCCGTATAGATCACGGTGGCCAGCACGCCGTACATGAAGTGTTCCATGCGCGACGGTGTGGCGGGGGTTTCGGCCTGTGCCAAGAGGGCCAGCATGTGCAACATCATTTTCCTCCGCGAGACCCGAAGAACCAGAAGGAACGGGGCGTGGCGCCGGTCTTGTGCCGCTGCTCGGCAGCCTCGTGCGATTCACGGCTTGGCTCAAAGAACTCCCAGCCGAACAGCCCGGTCACGCTGTAGAGCAGCAAGAGCGTGATGCCCGTATACTTGAAGATCGTATTGAACATGTAGCCTCCAGGAGAATGCAGAAGTCAGCAGGCAATACTCGGAATGACAGACAACCGAGTTCCATGGCATCATGACTTCAGTCGCATTCTTCACCTCTGCATTCTGACTTCTGCATTACTCATCCGAGCTGCTGTACGGGTTGTACTCGCTGTCCTGCCAGCGTTGCGTTTCAAAGTGAAAATGGTAGATGGCCATCAGCCCGGCGGGCAGCGACAGCAACACCAGCAGCCAGATGAAGTTGGCCCAGTGGAACACACCCTCTTCGATGCGGATGGTGAGGCGGCTCGGCCCGGTCTGCACCGTGCTGCCAGTTGCAGTCGGGAAGACCGCGGGGGCCGCGTTGCCGCCACGCTCGACCGACAGGGTCAGCTTGTACTTGCCGGTGGGCTGCGCCGACACGTAGGACGATGAGGAGCGGCCCCCTTCGCTCCACGACTCGCCCCCATCCACGCCGTGGTAGTACGACACGTCCATCATGAAGGGCTGCACTTCCTGTGATTCATCGTTGACGATCTCGCCAATCACGAAGGCCCACGAGTTCTCCACGTCCGCTTCCGCGTACACGTAGACATTGCTCCTGGAGTGGAGTTCGAATCCTTCGTTGCCCACCAGCTTCTGCGTCGTCTGCGTGCGGTCGAGCGAGAAGGTCTGCTCGTAAACCTTCTTGTCCTTGCTCATGAACAGGAACAGGGCGCCGATCACGCAGGCGGCCAGCATCAACCACTTCCAGGTGGTGTAAACGTTCTTGTAGGGGAAGGGCTGATTCGGGGCCACCGTCGACGGCCGGGACATGCCCTGCATCTTGAAGGCCTGCTCCACTTCCTCCACCTTCATGTAGGTGCCCAGCGAGTAGTTGATCTCGGTGGCGCCGTCGAACGAGGCCAGC
>JBFWSD010000703.1:0-4561 GCA_050248575.1 Gemmataceae bacterium | reverse complement strand
CTCGGCGGCAAAGGCCTCAACTGCGAAGTGGAAATGCTCGACGCGGCCACCATGGCCGTCAAGAACGGCGACAGCCGCATCGTCGCGGGCCGCGGTCTCGAAAGCCGCTTCCACCTGCGGCACGAATCGGAGGCCAACCTGCTCGGCGTCGTGTTCACCGAGGCAGGCGCCATGACCGGCGCGCCCTATCGCGTGGCCGACGCGAAGCACTGGATCCTGGCGGGCACCGGCCTGCACGCAGGCGATAACTTCGGCACGCACAGCCTGCATCGCCGTTGCCCGGGCGGGGCGTCCGGGCACGAGACCGATAAGATCTCGCCGTCCTCACCCAAGAACGTCCGCCTGCTTGCCAAGGGGCTGAACGTCGACGACGGCGGCGCGCATATGGTCACCTTCGACACGCCTTCCGGCGGCAGCGTTTTTTCCACGGGCTCGATCTGCTGGGTCAGTGCGCTCCTTGTCGACGAAGCCGTTTCGAAGATCACGGCCAACGTGATTCGCAAGTTCGCTCGGGAGGGCTGAGAGCCATGCATGCACAACCCGTGGCGCTGGTGACCGGAGGCAGCCGCGGCATCGGCCGCGGCATCTGCCTGGCGCTGGCCCGGGCCGAATTCTCCATTGCCGTCAATTTCGCAGGCAACGAACAAGCTGCCCGCGAAACACAAACCCACATCGGTTCGCAGGTCGACACGCTCCTGTGCCAGGGAAATGTGGGGGAGTCTGCCGACCGCGAACGGATGGTCGACCAGGTGCTGGCCCGCTGGGGCCGCATCGATTGCCTGGTCAACAATGCCGGCATCACCTCCGTGGGCCGGCTCGATGTCCTCGACGCCACCGAGGACAGCTGGGACACCGTCCTGGCCGTGAACCTGAAGGGGCCCTTCTTCCTGTCGCAGCGCGTGGCCCGCGAGATGATTCGTCTGGGGCAGCAACTGGCCCGCCCCGCGATCGTCAACATCTCCAGCCTTTCTTCATACACGATCTCGACCAATCGCGGCGACTACTGCATCTCGAAGACCGGCCTGGCCATGAGCACCAAGCTCTGGGCGCTGCGCTTGGCCGAGCACGGCATTCGTGTCTTTGAAGTCTGTCCCGGCGTCATCGAGACCGACATGACCGCCGGCGCTCGCGAGCGCTACACGCAGATGCTGGCTGACGGCCTGGCCCCCTTGCGGCGCTGGGGCAGCCCCGAAGATATCGGCCACGCCGTTGCCAGTCTCGTCACCGGCGCGATCCCGTATAGCACGGGCGACACCTATCACGTCGACGGCGGCTTCCACCTCCGCAAATTCCCATGACGGCAAGAATTCCTTCTGGGTAAGCCGGGCGGATTGGCGGTGTGGCCGCAAACTACGTCAGCGAAACGGTTGGCATTTCAGTCAAGCTTACAAAGCCGGGGACCGACCGCGCTGGTAATAATTGCAAAGCCATCCGAGCGCCTCGGGCGGCCCGTTCCAGGTTTGTTCGCTCAAGTCGAATAACAATCGCGTCTTGCAACATTCCTTCGAAACCGCGTGACGCTTTGGCACGCCGGTTGCCTTTCCTTTCCATCGTTCCCGTGAGGTGCTTTTGAAAGGTGGTAGATCATGAGCCAGCGCGAATCGAACTTACTGTGGCTCAAAGACATTCTCGATCACATGAAATCTTGCCAGCGGCAGCTCGAGTGGGCCGAAGATCCGGAAACCATCCGGCTGCTGACGGAAAACTTGTTGCGTGACCTGGAGACCTGCCGTCGTCTCTGCGAGAACTTGCAGCAACGCGTGCAGTACCAGCTCAGCGCCTGAATCCTCTCCCCCTAACTCCCCCTGGCCGCTACCCCCAGCGGCCTCCCGCCACGACCCAATTCCCCCGTATCCTCCCGCAAAGCCGGCGGCAGAAGCCGCCGGCTTCTTTTTTGCGCGCATGAACCAGCCGGGTTCTTCGCCACGAAGCGCAGAAGCCCGGCTTCTTCGCCACGCGCACGCGCTTGCCGCAGTTTCAGAAACCGGGCTTCCTGTCAGCCCGCGCAGATTGCTCTTGGCGGCTTGCCCTTCTCCGGGGATATTATGACAGTGCGAGGCCGCCTGTGGCGCCCTCCACTTGTCGTCCTGCTTCAGAGGAGTACGTGCGATGCGGATGCTGAAACCCGGGATGGTTCTTGTGCTTGCCGGGCTGCTGGTCGTCACGGCCCAGGCTGCCCCCAAGCTTTCTGATAGCGTCGTCAAGATCGAGGCCAAGGCGGGCAAGCCCGACGCCGAGGGCAACCTCAGCGTGGTCCTCAGCTTCGACATCGACAAAGACTGGCACCTCTACGCCAATCCCGTGCCCAAGGACTTCCCTGGCATCCCCACCACCATCAGCGCCGATAGCGCCTCCAAGGTGGAAGACCTGAAGGTCAGCTATCCGGAGGGCCGCCTCATCAAGGACGCCCTGGTTGGCGATTACCGCGTCTACGAAGGCAAGACCGATATCAAGGTTGCCCTGCGCCGACCCAAGGGGAGCACCGGGGCGTTCGAACTGATCGTCCGCGTGCAGGCCTGCAGCGACAAGCAGTGCTTGCTGCCCGCCAACGTGAAAGTGAAAGTCGAATAGTCTGCTCTGCGCGCCGGGGAAGGGACTCTTCGGCGATCGTCAGAAACATACCGTCCTCATGCATCGAACAAGGAGGTTTGGATGCATAAGCACATCTGGCTGGCTTCGCTTTTCTTGACGCTGGCGGCCCTGTGGGTGGCCAACGCCGATCCCGAGAGCTCGCAACCCGACCCGGCCACGACGGGCACCGCCCAGCTGGTTCGCGCCCAGGCCACGGCCAATGCCCCCGATCGGGGCGGCCGGCAAATGGTCAGGGTCGTCGTCGATATTCAGCCCGACTGGCACATTTACGCCAACGCGATCGGCAACAACACGCTGCGCGGCGCCGAGACGAAGCTGGTGCTGTCCGCCCCGCGCGGGCTGCGCGACCAGCGCATCACGTATCCGCCCGGCCGCCGCATCCGCGATCCCAAGCAGGGCGACTACAACGTCTACGAAGGGCAGGCCGTCATCGAGGCCGTTGTCTTCCGGCAGCCCGGCGACGCCACTCCTCTGGAAGCAGAACTCCGCTTCCAGGTTTGCTCCAAGTCGCAAGGCCGCTGCGTCCCCGGCCGCATCCGCCTCAAGTTGCAATGAAGCCTTGCGGATTGCAAAAGTCAACGGGCTCCGCGTTGTGAGTGAACGGCATCCAGGACCGTTGCCGTCCAGCCCACGTCGTCAGGACGAACGACCACCACGGAAAAACCGTGGCGTCGCCCCTCCTCGCCCACTCCTTCGGAATCGTCCACGTGCATGTCGATGCCAAAGGCGGGCGGATACTTGGACGGCGTGTAGCCCCGAAATGGCATCGGCTTGACCACGCGGTCGTGGACCGTCTGATTTACCACGCCCGCCAGTCGAACGCCCAGCGAGCGGAACCATAGCTTCAAGTAGAGTGGGTCCCGAAACGAAGTCGTATAGATCCAAAGTTTGCAGTCGAGCCGAATCAACTCTCGCATCAGGTCGCGCGCGCCGCGCCGGAGCGGCTCATTGAACCAGAGCCGAAAGAGCCACGGAGCCGAGGGCTCCGTCGGCACCGACCGGTCGCACACCAGCGTGTCGTCCACATCGAAGGAGACCACCATACCCATCACCCCTTCACTTGCCAGACGGTCTCCACCTCAATCGGAATTCCGCCGGGCAAGGAGCCCATGCCCACGGCGCTGCGGGTGCCTTTGCCCTTCTGCTCGCCGAAGACCTCGACCATCAAGTTGCTGAAGCCGTTGACCACGGCGGGCTGGTCCTTGAAGTCGGCCGTGGCGTTGACCATGCCCAGCGTCTTGACCAGACGCACCACCTTGTCCAGCGAGCCGAGCGCGTCCTTCACGGTGCTCAGCACGCGCAGGCCGACATTGCGGGCCGCTTCCTGCCCTTGCTTCACGTCGAGATCGCGGCCCACCTTGCCCACCACGCCGCTGGGGCCATGGCCGGAAACATAGAGCAGGTCGCCCACGCGCACCGACATCGCCAGCGTGTTCTTGGAACGCGTCGGCGCGGGCAGCTCGATCTTCAGCTCGCGCAGCCTGGCTTCCACGCCGGGCTCGTCCTGCTCGGCGGCCGTGGACAAGAGCTCCAGCCCGGGCAGCAACCTGCTCCCCGCGGCTCCCGCCAGCACCAGCCCGCAGCCAGTCAAGAAGCGTCGACGATGCTCGTTCATGGTGGTCTCCTGAAGGATTGCCGGTCGTGTCCGGGAAGATTGTGGCACGCGGCCGGTCCCGACGCAAGCAGCCCGCCGAGCTTGCACGATCGCGGCCATGCTGCTATGACCCGCGTCGAGGAGAATGACCGCGAGGGCAGAGGGTGCGTGAGATGAGGAAACTGAAGAAGCTGCGGGCCGTCGCCATCTTGCTGGTCACCGTATCCTCGCTGGCCCGCGCCGAGCCGCCGCCGCCGGCCCCGGTGGAACGCGGGCAAGAGACGCGGGTCGCCCCTGTCGACAGACACCCCGAGCTGGCGACGCTCCTGGAACGTGTGAAGCAGACCTTGCCCGCGGGCAGCCGCGTGGCCGATC
>JBFWSD010000702.1:0-4566 GCA_050248575.1 Gemmataceae bacterium | reverse complement strand
CGGGCGGTGGTGTCGCTCTGTGTCAAAGCAAAATCCTGCAATGGCTAAGAGCAGACAGAAATAGGCCTGCGGGGATGCTTCGGGCCGGCGTCCGATCTCGTCATTGAGGCGAAAACATGCTGGAGGTGAGTGCCATTTCGGGGCGCTGCCGGATCCGTGTCGGCAACAAAAGTCATATGGGAGTCAGCAGTTACGGCATGAGCACGCCGGCCACGGCCTGGGGGCTTGCACACTCGCGATTCGGCGATTCTCGCCTTAAATCGCCAAGCGGCAATGACCTGAGGCGATTGGCACAACAGGCTTCCTGTGCAAGCGAAGTGTGCAAGGTGCCCGTTCTCGGACAGACAAACCTGACACGTACTTTTCCACGGCCCGGCGCATCATTATGGGAAATTAGCCCGCTGCGCAGCGAACGGGAGGTGTCGAATGATCGGTCAACCAATGTCGCTTGGTGTCGCAACCAGAGGCGAAAGTCGTGTGGCCACTGTGGCTTGAGGCGTTTGTTTGCGCACTTTTTGCTTTTCGGGGCCGGTGATTTGATGCAAATCAAAATCCTGCAATGGCCAAGAGCAGACAGAAATAGGCCTCCATTGCGCAAGCGGGGGACGGCGCCAATCATCTCTACTCCCGACGGACTACTGGAGGCCAAGACATGAACAATCCCATCGTCGATGAGGTTCGTCGGGTTCGCGACGCTCACGCTGCCCGCTTCGACGATGAGCGCCGACCCGGCCGGGGTCTGCGGCAGCTGAGCGATAGTCAAGAAAACAATTGCCCATCAGTTCTGACCGGGCTACCATGCAACCTGGTCATCAAGGGGGGTAAACGCATGACCAATCCCACCCGGGCACGCCACACGTGCCCTGAGTTTCAGCGTTCGTTGCGGATGAATCGCCGGGCCTTCGTGAAGGCGGGCATGCTGGGCACAGCGGGCCTGAGCCTGACCGAGTTGCTGCTCGCCGAAGCGCGCGTCGGAACCGGGCGCAAGCCGTCGGTCATCATTCTCTGGATGCGGGGCGGGCCAAGCCACATCGACATGTGGGACCCCAAGCCCGACGCGCCCGAAGAATACCGCGGCGAGTTCGGCGTGCAGAAGACCAGCGTGCCCGGCGTGCTGCTCTCCGATCTGATGCCGAAATGCGCCGCCGCCATGCACAAGTGGTCGATCATCCGCAGCCTGCATCATGGCGATGCGGGCCACTCCGCCGGCGACCAGATCTGCTTCACGGGCTATCCGCCCGGGCCGAACGTCGAGGTCAACATCCATCCGAGCTGCGGCTCGGTGGTGGCCAAGGAACTGGGCCATCTCGAGCCCAAGCTGCCCGCCTATGTGATGATCCCGCGCGAAGTGCCCGGCACCGGCGCGGCCTATCTCGGTGTCAGCTACAAGGCGTTCGAGACCAACGCCGATCCGGCCAACAAGGGGCCGTTCCGCATCCCGAACTTCGATCTGCCCTCGGGCGTGACGGCCGAACGCGTCGGTGACCGCCGCGAACTGCTGGGCAGCTTCGACAGCATGCGCCGCGACCTCGACCGCCGCGGCGAGCTCGAGGCCATGGACCGTCATCAGCGGCAGGCCTGGGAGATCCTCACCTCGTCGGCGGCCCGCGACGCCTTCGATCTCGACAAGGAACCGATGCCGGTGCGCGAACGCTACGGCTTCATGGAAGCGTTCGATCCGAAGGCTTCCGACCGGTGTGGCTGCCCGTCGTGGAGCCAGCGGATCTTGCTGGCGCGGCGGCTGGTGGAAGCGGGCGTCCGCCTGGTCACGGTCGATCTGCGCTGGTGGGACACCCACGTGAAGGGCTTCGAGTCGTTGAAGCTGGGGTTCTTGCCCCGCTTCGACCAGGCCTACACGGCGTTGCTCGAAGACCTCGAACAGCGCGGGCTGATGGATTCGACGATGGTGATCGCGTGGGGCGAGTTCGGCCGCACGCCGCGCGTGAACAAGAACGCGGGCCGCGATCATTACCCCAACGTCTTCTCGGCCGCCGTGGCCGGCGGCCCCATCAAGGGCGGCCGCGTCATCGGCGAGTCCGATTCCAAGGGGGCTTTTCCCAAGACCAACCCGAAGTCGCCGCAAGATTTGCTGGCGTTGATGTACGGCCACCTCAACATCGATTTCAAGCACGAGTACCACGACAGCACGGGCAGACCGTTGCCCATCCTGCCCTTCGGCGAGCCGATCTACGAGCTGTGCTAAACGGGCAGCGATGTCTCGTCGATGTGGACGCCGAAGCCGGGCTCGGCGCCGAGCGTGATGAAGCCATCGACGATGTCGGGCTGCCCGCCGACCCAGGTCATCCAGGGGCGGCCCGATTCGGCGAGCGGATCGGGATCGAGTCCGGCCAGCGCATGCAGCCCCCAGATTTCCGCGCCGCGATGCGGGCACACGCGCAGCCCGGCTTGGCGGGCCAGGGCATAGATCTTGACCATTTCCGTCATCCCGCCGCACCAGCAAATGTCGGGCTGCAATACCTGATGCAACTGTTGCTCGATGATCTCGGCAAATCCAAGGGCGGTGAACTCATGCTCTCCCCCCGCAATCGGGATCGGACACTGCGCGCGCAGCGTGCGGTAGCCCGCCACGTCGTCAATCGGCAAGGGCTCCTCGATCCAGTCGAGCCGGGCACTCTGTGCCCCCGCCGCGAAAGCCAGCGTGGTGGGCAGGTCCCAGAGCATCCAGGCATCGATCATCAAGGGGCGCTCGCAACCGATCACGGCGCGGGCACGATCGACGGCTTGCACCATCTCGTCGATGCGCTCGCGCGAGCACTTGCCCAGATGCAGCTTGAAGGCGCGGTACGCGCGCGCGACTTCGGCAGAGACTTCATCCCAGACAGTGACATAGGTGGGCATGGGCTGCCCGACCTGGCCTCCCAGCAGCCGGGCCACGGGCGCACGCGCTGCCTTGCCCCGCAGATCCCAGAGCGCGAGGTCGACGCCGCTGAGGGCCATGATCGCCAGCCCTTTGCGGCCGAAGGGCAGCGTGGCCTGGTACATCTCTTGCCAGAGCGTTTCGACCGGGGCCGGGTCGCGTTCGAGCAACAGGTCGCGCAGCACGGTGCGGACGACATGCAGGCCCGCCAGGCCCCCGCCGCCGACGCCGTAGCCCGTCAGGCCGGCATCGGTATCGATGGCCACGAGGATCTGCCCGAGGCTGGTTCGCCAGTCCCTGGGTGAGTTCGCCGCGATCGGCTGCACTGCTCGCACTTCGGTGATCTTCATCGCACGCTACAATGATGACACAAGAAGTCAGAAAGCGACACAAGCTGCAACGATTGTACGTTCCACGTAGAACAGGAGAATCAGAAACTCCGGGATAGTGACGAATCGTGTCCGGTTCTCGGTGAGATCGAGGTGGTCATGCGCGGAGGACGCAGCACGCCGGCAGGCAGTCATCGGCCCGTCATGCTCGAGACGGTGCTCGAGGTGCTGGCGCCGCGCGCCGGGCAGATCGCCGTCGATGCCACGGTCGGCTTCGGCGGCCACGCCGTGGAGTTGTTGCAGCGCGTCGGCCCGGCGGGCAAGCTGATCGGCCTGGATCGGGACGCCGACAACCTCGAGCAGGCGCGCGCGCGGCTGGAGGCTGTCGGTCATCCCTTCGCGCTGCATCACACCAACTTCGCCGGGCTGGCCAACGTGCTCGGCGCCGAATCGCTGGCCGGCGTCGACCTCTTGCTTGCCGACCTGGGCATGTCGAGCATGCAGGTGGATGATCCGGAGCGTGGTTTTTCGTATCGCCGCGACGGCCCGCACGACATGCGCATGGATCGCAGCCGGGGCCAGACCGCGGCCGACCTGCTGGCCAGCATCGACGAGGCGGAGTTAGCCCGGGCCCTGGCCGAGCTGGGGGACGAACTGAACGCGCGGCCGATTGCGGCGGCCATCGTGAAGGCGCGCGGCAAGCGGCCCCTCGCCCGCACGAGCGACCTGGTCGACGTGATTGCCCAGGCCCTCAAGATCGACACGGGCCAGTGGAAGCTCCATCCGCGCCCGGGCAAGTGGAACCTGCATCCCGCGGCGCGGACGTTTCAGGCCCTGCGGCTGCTGGTCAATCGCGAGCTGGAAAGCCTCGAGCACTTGTTGCGGATCTTGCCCGACTGTTTGCAGCCCGGGGGCTGCGCGGCCCTCATCAGTTTTCACAGCGGCGAGGATCGCCTCGTGAAGGGGGCTTTTCGCGACGGGCTGCGGCTGGGCGTGTATGCGGAAATCAGCAAGGAGCCGGTGCGGCCCGGCGCTGCGGAACGGGTGGCCAACCCGCGCGCGCGGTCGGCGAAACTGCGCTGGGCGCGCAAAGCGGATGCGTAAAAAAAATCGGCCGGGGTGTCGCCACGACAGCCCCGGCCGCCCCCTAGGCATGAGTCGTCAATCGCCTGCCGGGCAGCAGCCCGTGTCGCAGGTTGGCACGCACACCGGCACGCGGCGGCACACCTTGTACTTCACGCAGTACGGCTCCATCCGGCACGTCGTGTGCGGCACCATCCGCGTGCATTCCTCGCGCTCGATCCGGCAGGTCGTGTACGGAATCATCTTGACCCGTTCCTCCGTCTCGATGCGGCAGCG
>JBFWSD010000701.1:0-4568 GCA_050248575.1 Gemmataceae bacterium | reverse complement strand
GCTATGCCAGCGACGTCGACAAGTCGGGCCGCTACCGCGAATGGGTCATCCGCAGCTTCAATGAAGACCTGCCCTACGACCGCTTCGTCATGATGCAGCTGGCCGGCGACCTGTTGCCTGCCGGGGCAAGCGATCCCACTCAGGTTCACGTCAGCGGCGCCTCGCTCGACGGCGTGACCGCGACCGGCATGCTCTCGCTCGCCATCTGGGAGAAGGTGGCCCGCGACCTGGCGGTGACCGAGATCGTCGACAGCCAGATCGACGTGGTGGGCAGGCAGTTTCTCGGCCTCACGCTGGCGTGTGCCCGCTGCCACGATCACAAGTTCGACCCAATCTCCAATGAGGACTACTACGGGCTGGCCGGCATCTTCTTCTCGAGCAAGATCAGCGCGGGCAAGCTGGTCGCCGACGGTCGGCTCTCCGATGAAGTCCTGATGGTGCCCTTGCTCAGCAAGGTTGACGATCTGCACAACCGCCAGCTCGATGACCGCATCAACAAGCTGGCCACCGAGCTGAAGAAGATCCCCGGCGCCGCCGATCTGGAAAAGCTCGCCGCCGACATCCGCGATCTGGAAGGCAAGGTCAAGTCCGCCAAGGCAGGCGCCGCCAAGAAGAAACTCGAAGACGAGCTCGCCGGCTTGAAGAAAAAAGAAGAGGCCGCGGTCAAGCAGGCCGAGCCCGCGGCGCTGGCCCGCCTCAACGAACTGCGCGGGCAGATTGCCGACCTCAAGAAACAGAAGATCGTGCCCGCCGCGGCGATGGCCACGCAAGAAGGTGGCGTTCCGGGCAGCAATCGCGAGAAGATCGCCGATGCCCCGGTCCTCATTCGCGGCGATTTCCGCCGTGAGGGCAAGGTCATTCCGCGCCGCTTCCCGGTCATCATCGCCGGCGAAGAGCAGAACCGCATCGCCAGCGGAAGCGGGCGGCTGGAACTGGCCCGCTGGATCGCGCGGGCCGACAATCCGCTGACGGCCCGCGTGATGGCCAATCGCGTCTGGCAACACCTCTTCGGCGAAGGCCTGGTCCGCACCCCGAGCAACTTCGGCCGCCTCGGCGAGAAGCCCAGCCATCCCGAACTCCTCGATTACCTGTCGATTCGCTTCATCGACAGCGGCTGGTCGGTCAAGAAACTGATCCGCGAGGTCATGCTCACGCGTGCCTATCAGCAGGCGAGTTTCGCCAGCCCGGAGCTGGTGAAGGCCGATCCGGACAATCGCCTAGTGGGCCGCATGAACCGCAAGCGCCTGACCTACGAATCGATCCGCGACAGCCTGCTGTTCGTGAGCGGGCAGCTCGCCCTTTCCGATGAGCCGGCGCGGGGCCGCCCCACCCGTACCATGTTCGAGCCCCTCGAACGCAACAAGGGCAACGCCATGAACTCGATGTTCGATGGCCCCGACCCCAAGTCGATCATCCCCGACCGGGCGGACACGACCACGGCCCCGCAGGCCCTGTTCATGTTGAACAACAAGCTGGTACTGCAGGCGTCTGACCGTATCGAGAAGGCGCTGCTTGCCGATCCCAAGCTCAAGACCGAGGAGGCGCGGGCGGACCACGTGTTCCGCAAGCTGATGGGCCGCCCGCCCGCTGCCCAGGAAAAGCAGATCGCACAGCTCTATTTGAAGGAAGGCTCGTGGGCCAACCTGATCCAGGTGTTGCTGTGCGCGAATGAGTTTGTCTACGTGGATTGAAACCGCTGCGAGGAGATGCGATGGAACTGCCGCTGACGCGACGACAGCTGTTCGGAAGGCTGGCCGGTGGTTTTGGCTCATTGGCCCTGGCCGGGCTGCTGAGCGAACAGCAAGCGCGTGGTGAAGGTGCGGCCGCGAACCCGCTGCCTCACTTCACGCCGCGGGCCAAGCGCGTCATCTTCCTGTTCATGTCGGGCGGCCCATCGCAGGTGGACACCTTCGATCCCAAGCCGGCGCTGGTCAAGTGGGAAGGCAAGAGGCTGCCCGTCCTGCCCGAGAACACCAACAAGCTGCTCGGCATGCCGCGGCCCCTCGGCAACGCCTTTCCCACGCCGTGGAAATTCGCCAAACATGGCCAGTCAGGCATCGACGTCAGCGAGCTGTTCCCCAACGTGGCCAAGTGCGTCGACGACCTGTGCGTGCTGCGCTCCATGTGCTGCGACAGCTTCTTCCACGCGCAGGGCACGCTCGAGATGATGACGGGCAGCGGACTGTTCCTGCGGCCCTCCGTCGGCTCGTGGCTGCTCTACGGCCTGGGCACCGAGAACGCCAACATCCCCGGCTTCGTCGTACTCGGGGACACGCTCGGCTCGGTCGACCAGGTGAAGGCGTTCGGCTCGGCGTTCCTGCCCGCTGCTTACCAGGGCACACGTCTGGTCAGTCTGAAAGAGCCGATTGCCAACCTCAGGCCGCAGAAACCACTGGGCGAGCAGCGCGGGCAGCTCGACCTGCTCAAGCAGCTGAACGACCTGCATCGTGCCCAGCGTGCCGAGGAGAGCAAGCTCGATGCTCGCATCCAGGCGTTCGAGCTGGCCTTCCGCATGCAAACCGAGGCCGCCGAGGCCTTCGACATCACCAAGGAGTCGCAGCACACCAGCAAGCTGTACGGCATCGACAACAAGACCACGACCGACTACGGGCAGAAGTGCTTGCTGGCCCGCCGTCTCGTTGAACGCGGCGTCCGCTACGTGGTCGTCAACCATCGCGACTGGGACCAGCACGGCAACCTGAAGGCAGGCCACGCCAAGAACTCGAGCGAAGTGGACAAGCCGATCGCCGGCCTCTTGCAAGATCTCAAGCAGCGCGGGCTGCTCGACGACACGCTGGTCATCTGGGGCGGCGAGTTTGGCCGCACCCCCAACTCTCAAGGCAAGGACGGCCGCGATCACAACACCGCCGCCTTCTCGATGTGGCTGGCCGGCGGCGGCGTCAAGCGCGGCCACATCCACGGCCAGTCCGACGAGTTCGGCGCCTACGTCACGGCAGGCCGCATCCACACCCACGATTTCCACGCCACCCTGCTCCACCTCATGGGGCTCGATCACGAAAAGCTCACTTATCGATATTCGGGGCGCGACTTCCGCCTCACCGACGTGCACGGCAACGTCGTCAAGGAGTGCCTGTCGTAACCTGGCAGAGCCGCACGTGAGAGATCAAAAACCGCTCTTCTTTCACATTGCTCACGTTCGGTCCCGCCACGTCTGCTGTGTTGTGGACATTGCCTTTCTCGATGTCTCCTGCGACACTATTCCAGCATGAAGCTCTCTTTCCGCGTGACACTCGTCACGGCCATGTTGACCTTGTTAACACTGGCCATGGTGCTGCAAGGGGTGAATTCCCACCACAATGGCGTCTACACCATCGACGATCTGAGCCAGCAACTCTTCGAGCAAACATCGAAACGCATCGAGCGCGAGATCGAGGTGCGTTTGAGTGCGGCCAGCCGCCAGAGCAACTTGACCAGGCGGCTGATCACCACCGGCACGATGCGGATTGACGAGTTTCCGCAGCTCGTTTCGCAGTGGCGAATTTACCTGGAACAGAATCCGACCCAGTCGGGGATCTTCATGGCGCTGGCCTCTGGCGCGTTTATCGGGCTCTCGCGCGTGCCGGATGAGTTGTTCGTGCTGGAAGCGCACCGCGACCCGAAGACGGGCAAGCTGAACTTCCAGCGCTTTCGCCCGGACGATTACCCGCAGAATCCGATGCCCCTGCCCGGCGCAGAGGCAACGCTCGATCCAAGGCAACGGCCCTGGTACAAGGCGGCTGCGCGCGTCGGACATTCCACCTGGACCGAGCCCTATGTTCTTCGCGGCGTGGGCTTGCCCGACGACGTGCATGGGGTCAGCTATGCCACCCCCTTTCACGACATGGCCGGCAACATCAACGCCGTCATGGAAAGCAGCTTTGAACTATCGAGCCTGTGCCACTTTCTGACTCTGGTGAAGGTGGCCGACCATGGATACGCTTTCATCATTTACCAGCGCCTGGATGGCAGCCGGTTTGTGATCGCCCATCCGCAGAATGACATTATCTTGCGGCCGCGCCCGGACCGAAAATTCAGCGAGTTCGTGCCGATCGAGGAGTTTGCCGATCCGGTGGCCCGTGCCTATGCCCATCATCTTAAACAACATCCGGACGAGCCCGCTGCGCAGCCGACCATCTTTCACGTGAACGGTGTGCCCTATATCGGGGTGCATCAGCAACTGCAGAAGTCGGTGCGGTTTCCGCACAACTGGACGATCTGCGTGGTCGTGCCGCGCTCGGACATCCTGGGCCGCATCGATCAGAACTACGACTTTGCCCTGTGGCTGGCGGGCGGGATCTTTCTGCTGGTGCTGTTCATGGGCTACACCATTTCCACGCAGGTGGCGAAACCGCTGGAACGACTCGGCAAGGAAACGGTCGCCATCGGCGATTTCCGGATCGAGCCGCAGCCCGTGGCGCATTCATTCATCGTCGAGGTCGATCGGCTGGCGGTGGCCGTCGAGGACATGAAGACCAGCCTGCGCTCGTTTCAGAAGTATGTGCCCGCCGACCTGGTGCGCGAGATGCTGCGGGGCAACCAGGAGGCCAGCCTGGGCGGCGAGCGCCGCG
>JBFWSD010000700.1:0-4570 GCA_050248575.1 Gemmataceae bacterium | reverse complement strand
CTCTCCTTGTCGTGCAAGCGCGGCACGAGTTTGAGAGCCCCTTCGATTAGCTTTTCGAGTGCAGCCCGGGCCGAGGGGCTGCCAAAGTTCGACTGTTGCACGTTCGTCCGTGCCAGTCTCAAGGCCTCAAGCAGGTCAATCGACTCGAGGATGGCTGGATGTCTGCCAAAGGCTTTCAGCCAAACCTTGTTGATGCGCTGTCGGTATTCTTCGGCCGACACCGCCGATCTCCCCTTGGCGTAGGGATTGAAGATCAGCCGTTCGCCCAGGCTGGTGTCGTACAACACCGACAGGTCGGGCATCTTGCTCCAGTCGATACTGCGTGAGTTGACGGCAACGTGCAAGACATGCGGCTGGCCTGCGGGCCAGAGTTGCCAGTCAATGTCGGTCTCGCCGTTAGTACGGACGACCTTGATCTCCTCATCGACGACGCGAAAGACCAGGTGGGCGGGATGCTTGGAGCGCCGCATCATCCGCCAGCTGAACTTGTGCCCGTCCGCGGTCCAGTTGGCATCGCCGGGAATGGCGTAGTGCCGAAGCGGGATGAGGACATGGGCCGCGATCCAGGTGAGGACGAGAGCGGTAGCGAACTTGAGGGGCCGCCCCGGCAGCGCGTTGCTGGCGGCGCGCTGTTTCCAGCCAAGCGCGGCGCCCAGCACGGGTACTGCGATCATGCCGCCCAGCAACCAGCCCAGCTCGGGGCGGGCCAGTCTCGGTTTCCTGATCCAGTTCCACACACGCACGGGCCAGTCAGGTTCCAGGAAGACCAAGGTTGCCGCCAGCGCCAGGAACGGAAACACGCCAATCGGGAACAGGAAGTGATTGGTCATATGAAAGACCGCTGTCAGCGCCAGGGCGAGAAAGCGCGTCCGCCGCCACAGCAGCAAGAAGCCAATCGACAGGTCGAAGATCAGCCCGGTCCAGGCGAGGAACAGGGCAAACTCCTTCCCTCCCAGCAGGTCGGGAACAGGCACGAAGTTGCAGAGCGCCTCGCGCAGCTTGAGGCCGATGGGATACATGGTCACGCCCTTCAGCCAGTCGCCGTCGAACTTGGCCACCCCGCCAAAAAAGTAAATGATGAAGAGCTGGGCACGCAGGACAACGATTGGCCAGAAGGGAACCAGCGTGGCGTGGTCATCGCGGCGCACACGCGTGCGCCACCAGGCGTGAACGGAAAAGCGTTGCTGTGCCGGCATCCAGATCAGCAGGAACGCCAGCAATGACATCAAATAGTAGTGATTGTTGTAATGGGCCTCGTCGAGCAGGAAGAAGTAAGTGTAAGACAGAAACAGGACCATGGCCGAGACTCGGTAGCAGAATCCCAGAGCCACACCCAGTCCGGCGAGCGCGATGACCACCATGTGCAGCGTCAAGTAGGGTTCGGGCCACGGCCGCACCCATTCAAAGCCGCGATACGGGAACAGGAAGGCAGCTTCAGTGAAGAAGTGCGACAGGATTGTTTCGCCGTCGACCGGCCACAGATAGCTCAAAGCGTAGTAGGCGAGTACCAGTCCGAAAGCAATGCGAAACACTGCCAGCGAAGCGCCGTCGACCTGGCTGCCCATCAGCCCGGTCAACCTGGTCCAGCCAGTCGCCAGCACATTGCGCGACCTTTCCATGCTCTCCGGTTTTTCGTCTTCAGTCATCATTTTGCCCCGCTTCTCACAGCGAACCCACACGTTGAGGCTTCCTATCTTTGAAATGAAAGCGTGTCAACAGAGAGTGAAGCTCTGCGGCGGCTTGTTGCCTGTTTCTTGAGAGTCCAAGAGACGGAATGCGCATCGTGCCGAGACAGTCGTTCAACCTTGATCGAACGTGGACTTGATGACGTCGCCGAGGTCATTCAGCAAGCGGGCACACGGGCCGCTATAAGACGAGCCGTGCATTACCGCCAGCGTCTCGGGGGCAAGATCCGCCAGGGCGCGCAGCACACCCTCGGTTTGACTTGTGTAGGGCATATAACCGGCCAGCGGCCCTTGCTGCAATTGCTGCATGGCTTGACGTGTGGGACCGATCAGGTCCGCGCTGGTGAGGGCGGGCACGTCACCGAAATGATGGAACAGGTCCGAGCAAAACAAGGTCTTGCGCGTTTCCTCGAAGAGCAGGCCCGCGTCCCAGCCGTGCGGAATGTGGGGCGCTGCATGGAAGCGAAAGCGATACTTGCCCGTGCTGAGCAGATCGTCGGCAGCCATGCCACGCGCCGGGCGGCTGGAAAAATCATCCACGCTGACGAGCTTGCCGACCACGGTGCAGACCGGCTGTGCCTGCGGCGCGAGGCGCAGCCATTCGTTGAGGCCGCCGCATTCATCCGACTCGAAATGGCTCCAGGCGACATGGCGCAAGCTGGTCGGATCGATCAGCTGCCCCACGGCCTCGTGCAGGGCCGGGAACATCGCGCGCAGCCCAGCGTGAAAGAGCAGCGGCTCGTCGTCGCGCACGAGAAAGTGATTGAACTGCATGTCGAAGTCCGCGACGTAGATCGAGATGCGAAAAACATCCGGGGCGATCTCGTTGATGGTGGACATGACCGAAATCCTTTCGGTTCTTGAAAGCGAACTGGGCTGGCGAGTGTAACCGGACCACGCCCTGGCGGGCAAGCGCACCTGCGGAAGGCATGAAGCACCTGCTAGCTTGAACGCTGCCCGTTTGAGTAGAATACCGCCATGGCGATTCTGATCGTGACCAAGGGGCCCATTCTGGGACGCCGTTTTCCGCTCGAGCACGACACCATCGATGTCGGCCGCAGCACCACGGCCGGGGTTTTCCTGGAAGCCCAGGCGGTCAGCCGCCAGCATGCCCGCATTCTCCGCGAGGATGGCTCCTTCTTCGTCGAGGACCTGGGTTCCAGCAACGGCACGTTTCTCAACGGCAAGCGCATCCAGGGCAGGCTGCCTCTCACCGAGCAGGACACGTTGCAGATTGGCCCGTATGGCTTTGTGCTGCGGCATTCGCCAACCCCTTCACCCTCCGAGGAAGACCTGATCATCCGGGCCCAGGTGTCGGCCGAGTTTTCCTCGAGCCAGTCGCTCCTGGCGGGCGATCCGGCTCAGAAGCTGCAAGTCATCCTCGAGATTGCCCAGCACCTGGGCCGCACCCTCGATCTCGAAGTTCTGCTGGGCAAGTTGCTCGATCAACTGATGCGGCTGTTCCCGCAAACCGACCGGGCCATGGTCTTGCTCGCCGAGGCCGATCGCCTTGTGGTCCGCGCTCAGCGCACCCGCGACGGCGGCGAGGCGGGCAGCTATCCGTATAGCCGCACCATCGTGCAGCGGGCCCTCGGTGAAGGGGTCGGCCTGCTCAGCGAAGACGTGCGCGCCGACGAACGCTTTCAATCCAGTTCGACGATTGCCTCGCTCGACCTGCGCTCACTCCTGTGCGTGCCGCTCATCGGGCAAGATGGCCGCCGCCTTGGCGTCATCCAGCTCGATCGTTTTCGCCAGGGCAAGGCATTTCAAGACGAAGACTTGCAACTGCTGACCGCCGTCGGGCTGCAGACTGCCATCGTGCTCGAGAACGCTCATCTGCACGAGGAACTGCTGCGTGAGGAACGCTTGCGGCAAGAGCTGGCCGTGGCCCGTGATATCCAGCAGGGTTTTCTGCCCGCCGAGTTTCCCAACCCGGCGGAGACAGGCTACGAGATCTACGCGCGCGTCCTGCCCGCGCGCGAAGTGGCCGGCGATCTCTACGACTTCTTCACCCTGGAAGACGGCCGAGTCGCGTTCTACATCGGCGATGTCTCGGGGAAGGGGATGCCGGCAGCCTTGTTCATGATGGCGGTCCGTATTCTGGGCCGCCACCTCGCTTCGGCGGGGGGCAGCCCGGCCGAGACGTTGTGCAAGCTGAACACGGCCCTCGCCGCCGACAACCCGTCCGCGATGTTCGTCACGCTCTTGCACGGAGTCTACGAGCCCGCCGCGGGCAAGCTCGTGCTTTCATCGGGAGGTCATCCGCTGCCCATCCTCAGGAAAGCCAGCGGCAAGATCGAGATGATCTCCTTCAAGCCGGGCCGACTGCTTGGCTTCGACACCGGCGACCTGCGCCTGACCGATGCCCCCTTCACGCTCGAGAAGGGAGACACCCTCGTCCTCTACACCGACGGCTTCTTCGAAGCGCGGAACATGACGGGTTCGCAGTCGTTCGGCATCGAACGGCTCTGCGACGCCATCAAGGAAGGGACCAACGAACCGCTGGCCAACACCTTTGATCGTGCCCGGGCCGCCGTCGAGAAGTACATCGGCAACACCGAACAGCTAGACGACCTGTCGCTGTTCCTGCTGCGAAGGGTGTAAGTGGGCGAGCGGGGGGCGTGAACTCTCTGGTCCAGTGTGGATTCGACCGGCCGAGCTTCTACCCACCGCTCGCCAAGATCTTCTTCGATCAGCCCGAGGCGGGCGGCGCTTCCGACGATTCGCTTCTGCCAATCACGATCCAGCGCGACAGGTAGCCCGATTTGAGCAGGCTGATGAACGCGGCCACCAGGAACAGAGCCAGGCTGGCCACCAGGTAATCCAGCCCGACCACGATCGTGCGGAGTGCCAGGTAGCCCCGCCAGCCGAGCAGACCGCACCAG
>JBFWSD010000699.1:0-4570 GCA_050248575.1 Gemmataceae bacterium | reverse complement strand
CGAGCAGCAGCGCCAGATGGCGAAGGGAGTGATCGACAAGGACGACAAGGTGGTCACACTCCAGGTGTTCCTGCCCAAGGGCGGGGAACACACTCTTCACCTGATAGTTCGCGGTAAAGGCGAGCCCAAGGTCATCGGTATCATCGAACCGTGACGATGAAATCATCGGCCGTCGCCTCCTTACCGATGGAATGACTCTGGCCACGAGGGCTGTGTCGTTACCCTCCCAGAAAAACGTGCCCAATGCCCCTGACCGACATCCTGAATTGCGCGGAAGCGGAACTCTGGTTCATTCTTGATTCCGACGAATCGTACGATGAGCAACGCTGGCTCCTCTGCAAAGGGATCGACCTGGAGAATTGTCTGGCAAATTGGCGGCGTTGGTGGCGCAATGACACCCAGAGGCCTTGCTGATGGCTAGATGGTACTACGCATGAGTGGCGATCCGAGGAGGGCACGAGCAAGTGGTCACCAGCGGGTGAGAATCCACGTAGAATAACACTGCGCAGCATTCAGTCACTACCGTGGGAAATGAAATGTCGTCCGACGAACCCGAGCCGTTTGCCACCTCGAACATGCCGCCATCGGCAACACGGGCAACCAACATTCCTGTCGAACACCTGGCGGGCGAGTTGCCCGAGGTGTTTGGCCGCTATCGCATCAAGGAGCGGCTGGGAAAGGGGGGCATGGGGGCAGTCTTCCTGGCCCACGACACCGAGCTGGACCGCCCTGTGGCCATCAAGGTGCCGATCTTCTCGGCGCACGATTCGTCTGACGTGCTCGATCGCTTTCGCCGCGAAGCGCGGGCGGCGGCCACCCTCACGCACCCGAATCTGTGCCCGGTCTATGACGTGGGCGCCATCGACGGAATTCACTTCATTGCCATGGCCTACATCGAGGGCAAGTCGCTTGCGGCCAGGCTGCACGGCGGCGTGCTCCTGCCACAAGACGCCGTGGCTGCCTTCATTCGTCAGCTCGCCGTGGCCCTGGAAGAAGCGCACCGCAAGGGGGTCGTGCATCGCGATCTGAAGCCGGCCAACATCATGATCAACGAACGCCAGGAGCCGATCATCATGGACTTCGGCCTGGCGCGCAGGCTGCACAAGCAAGACGAGAGGCTGACGGCGGCTGGGGCGATCATCGGCACGCCGGCGTACATGTCGCCCGAGCAGGTCGAGCACAGTTCCGACATCGGCCCGAGCACGGACATCTACAGCCTGGGCGTGATCATGTACGAACTGCTGACGGGCAAGCTGCCCTTTCACGGTTCGGCGGCGGCGATCCTGGGCCGCATTATGGTGGAGACGCCGGCGCGGCCGTCGCAGTTGCGGCCCGAGCTAGATCCAGCGCTCGAGGCGATCTGCCTCAAGGCGATGGCCCGCAAGATCGCGGACCGCTATGCGACCATGGACGAGTTTGCCCAGGCGCTGACGGGTTATCTCGAACGCCAGCCCGCCGCCACGGGCAACACGGCCGCCGCCAGCGATTCCAAGACCGCGCAAGCCATCAGCCAGCTCGCCAGGGAGTTCGTGGCGGCGCTGGCTGCCCCGCGGAGTGACGTCACTGAGAAGCTGTGGCGGGAGTCGGACTCTCGCGCCCCCAGCCACGTCGGCGTGTGGATTGCGGCCGCGCTGGCCTTCGTTGCCGTGCTGGGCGTCATCTACCTGATTGCGTTTCGCAAAGAGCAGCCGCAAGTCGTGGTGGTCAGGCTGGAAGTACATGGCCTCGACCTGAAGAGGCCCGGGCTCGCCGTGTTCATCGACGGCAAGCCGATCGTGCCGCCGGAAAAGCTGGCGGAGCCATTGTCCTTGCCTGCCGGAGTGCATCGGCTGGTCGTGCAACAGGACGGCAAGGAGATCGACGTCCGCGAGTTCAAGGTGGAGGTGTCCCAGGACCAGACGGTGGTGGCCGTGCCGCCCGCCCGCGCGATCGATTCTGGCCCGCCCGTGCCGATGCCGCCCGAGACGCGGAAGCTTGCCGACGAGCTGCGCAGCAAGGACCAGAAGGTCCGCAAGCAGGCGGCCGAAGCGATGGGTAAGCTCGGTGACAAATCGGCGGCGCCTGCCCTCGCCGAGCGCGTGGCCGACGATGTCTGGTACGAGAAGCACTTCCAGAGTATTTCGGACACGAGCGATCCCGAAGGTGGTGGCAAGGGGGCCGCCCTCGCCGCCTTGCAGAAGCTGGCGCCGGAACGCGTCACCGCCGCGTTGACGGGCGGCCTCAAGTCCAAGACCAGGCAGGTGCGCGACTGGTGCGCCGTGGAGATCGGCAAGCGCACGGATGCGGCGGCCGTGCCCGCCTTGATTGAGCGCGTCCGCGACGACGTCTGGTTTGTCGGCCACCATCAGGCGATCCCGCCCGAGCCGAACGATCCCATCGGGGGCGGCAAGGGATCGGCCCTGGCAGCACTGCGCAAACTGGCGAATGGCCGAGTCGTGGAGACGCTCACGCCCTGCCTGAAGTCGTCAAATCCGGCGATGAGGCTGTGGGCCGCAGAAGAAATGGGCAAGCAAAAAGATGCGGCCGCGGCGCCCGCGCTCGTCGCCCGTGTCGCAGACGATGTCTGGCACGCGGGCCGCCCCATGGGGATTCCGCCAGACGCCGGCGACCCTGCCACGGGAGGAAAGGCCGCGGCGCTGCAAGCGCTGCGGGCCCTCGCTCCGGAGCGGGTGGCCGAGGCCCTGAAGACGGCGGCTGCCTCCAAAAACAAAAACGTGAGTTCTTGGGCCACCGTCGAGTTGGGTAAACTCATGAACTGAGAGTCGTTCACGGGCGGCTTCGGGACGTGCGATGGGACTCGACTTCACTGCACTGATCCACTACGCCGGTCCTTCCGGTGATGCCCTGAAGGCGATTTCTCGCCTTGAGCGTGGCGAGGAGGAACCCGCGCTTGCTGAAGTTATAGCTTGTGGCTTGCGCAATGATTTCGCCTTTGCCAAGGGCGAACCCCATGCGGCGTTTTGGCGGTCATTGAAGGACTACGACAAGCGGCTAGCGCGGCGACCGGTTCTCCCGTCGCTGAAACTCTGCCTGGATTTGCCTTCAGACTTCTCGTTGACATTTGGCCGGGATACCGTCTGGGTGTATCACACGCTTCGATGGATTTTCTTTGTGACCGAGCCCGAGTGGCAGCGGGTCATGCTCGCTGCCCTCGAACGGTTCTGCACACTTTTGGATGCCAGCGATTGCGTAGTCACCAACGACGGCCATCCGGCAGTGCAGGCTTTTCGAGAGGGCGCGTCATTCCAAGAATCGTTGCACGTTGCGAAGGTTCAAGACGAGGGCGAGGTGTCACGCCTCGAAGACCTCTACATTGACAAAGGATACGCTGAGGATCTGGTGTTTCTCGGCCCGGGCGGTGAACAGTCGGCCGTCCCAGTGTGGGACACTCACGGGTTCTGGTGTTTCGGACTGTCAAAGTCAGAGCACCCGCGAACCAAGAGTTGAAATCCCCGCCGCCGTTCGTGCCGATTAGAAAGAAGTCTTCCACCAGTCCGGGAACGCGTAGCCCGTCCCCGAATCGGGTGACCACGCTGAGCCAGAGCATCGCAGAGCGTGGGAATCGCATCTACCTCGACTACTCACGCAACTCTCGCGGCCAGGCGATGACTGCGGCCTACTGTGCCAGGCCGTGGCCAGCCCCGTGTCTAGACATTCACTTCTTCTCTGTCCGGGACTCCCGCCTTCGATTTCGTGAGGTGCAGTTCCGGGTCCCTAGGAATACGCATGGCGTAGAAGGAACGCCAGACGAAGACGAAGGCCAACCCGAGCATCACCACGCCGACCAGCGGACCATAGTTCGTCCCCTTGGTATCTCGCGCATGGATCAGCATCTCCACGGCAATCTCCACCGCCAGCAGTCCGAACAGGGTCGAGAACTTGATGATCGGATTGAGGGCCACCGAAGTGGTGTCCTTGAAAGGATCGCCCACGGTGTCGCCCACGACGGTCGCATCGTGAACTGGGGTGTTTTTCTCCTTCAGGTCCACTTCGACGAGTTTCTTGGCGTTGTCCCAGGCGCCGCCGGCGTTGGCCATGTAGATGGCCTGGAACAACCCGAAGATGGCGATCGACATCAAGTAGGCCACAAAGAAATTCGGGTCGAAGAAGGCAAAGGCCAGCGTCAGCGCCATCAGGGCGATGAAGATGTTCCACATGCCGTTCTGGGCGTACTCGGTGCAGATGCGGACGACGGTCTTGGAGTCTTCCAGGTCGGCCTGCTTCTTGTCGAGGTCCATGTTTTTCTTGATGTACTCGACGGCGCGGTAGGCGCCGGTGGTGACGGCCTGCATGGAAGCGCCGGAGAACCAGAAGATCACGGCGCCGCCGCAGAGCAGGCCCAGCAGCACGGGGGCATCGGTGAGGCTGAGCGCCAGCAGCCCGCGACCCTGCAAGAGCAGGATGATGGCAAAGATCATCGTGGTGGCGCCGACCACGGCGGTGCCGATCAGCACCGGCTTGGCCGTGGCCTTGAAAGTGTTGCCCGCCGAGTCGTTAGCTTCCAGGTAATGCTTGCCCCGCTCGAAATCGGGCTCGAAGCCAAAGTCACGACGGATCTCTTCCTTGATGC
>JBFWSD010000698.1:0-4573 GCA_050248575.1 Gemmataceae bacterium | reverse complement strand
TGACCTTGGCGACGGCCTTGCCGTTCTGGAAGCTGGCCTCGAGTGTGTCGGTATCCTTGAGTCGTTTGCCCTCGGCGTGGGCCGCCATCTTCACGGTGATCTCCCGCTCGTTCCAGCCGTCGGTCCGAAAACTCTTGAGCTGACGTTGTTCGTTGCGGCGGATGAAATCCGCAATGGGGATGCTAGTGCCCCGCACGGACACACTGGCGGTCGCTTCCTGGCTGGCCTTGAACTCGAGCTTGAGGACGAAGTCGCGGGCAAGTTCGCGGACGGTGTAGATCTCGCGGGCGTCCTTCTTGCCGTCCTTGTCGCGGCTGTTGATGGTGAGGATGCTGCCCGAAACGGCGAAGCGGCCCTCGGGGGATTCGGTGACGCGATGCAAGATGGTCTTGCCGGAGCGCCAGCCCGTGAGATCGTTGCCCTCGAAGAGAGGGATGAAGCTGGGCTCGGGCCAGGCGACAGCGGGCGCGGCCAGCGCACCAGCCAGGACGAGTCCGAACAACATGCGGTGCAAGCGGAGCATGGTTACCTCCGGATCGGGACAGGATGTGCGAGTCTTGGTCAAGATCTAGCGATGCCGCTGCCTGGGCTGGCTCGTGCCCCCCGGGGGAGCAGCATCGGGAGTCGCCGCCAGTTTGGCCCTGGGCCGAGACGATGAACTGCCCGCCGGGCGCGCCTGCTTGACCGGCGCGGCGCTCGCTACCGGGTCGACTGCCGCGGGCTGCTTGACCGGCACGGCGGCCACCGCGGGCTGGACGACCGGCGCCGAGCTGCCACGCGGGCGGAACACGAAAGGCACCGCCAGGAAAACACCCAGCAGCCCGGCCAGCGACAGGAACACCGTGAACAACGACGCCGAGCCGGCGTTGTCCGACTTCGGCGTATCGGCCCCGGTCGCGATCACGCCGGGCACGTTGTATGAGCCCTCGGACGTCGTGCCCACGCTCTTGTTGCGAACGACAACGGCCACGTTGCGCTTGCGGCCATCCTCCACCGGGTTGGGCGACTTGTAGGTAAAGGTGTACTCGTCTTGCAGGCTGCGGCCGATCGTCTCGAAGATCTCCTTGAGCTGCTCCGGCTTGGGAACATCGTGAAACTCGCCGCCGGTGGCCGACGCCATCTCCTTCATGGTTTCCTTGTCGGCGTTTTCCTTGGAAGTGGTGACCATGTAGAGCGGGACCTTGAGTTCGCGGCTGCGGGCCAGCATCTTCTCGCGGGCGCGGGCCACCTCGGCCGGCTCCCCCGTGTCCATGCCGTCGGTGAGCACGATGATGACACGGCGGCCCGGCACGCTTTCCATGCTGGTCAGGGCCCGGTCGATCGTGCCCGTCATCGGCGACCCTTCCCCCGTGCCCGTGAACATGAGCGCGTCCCAGGCGTCTTCGCGGCGAATGTGATCCAGCGGGCCGATCGGCAATCGCTCCGAACGGTTGTTGTCGAAGTGGCTATCGTTGAAGAAATAGAGGCCCACCCAGTCATCCTTGTCGCGGAGCATGCGGATGAGGGCGCGGGCCGCCTTGCGCGCCTCGATGATCTTGTTGCTGGCCCGGCTGTTGATCCGAGGGGTGCCGTCGCCCATGCTGATGCTGTAATCGACCACCAGGCACAGGCGGATCGCTCCCTTGCCCGCGGGCAAGAAGTTGTCGGTATCCACAAGCTGCCCGTTCTCGTAGACCTCGATGTCTTCCTGGTCCAGCCCGCCGAGCGGATCGCCGCTGCGATCCGTGATGCGCGTGGACAGCGAGATCTCGAAGTCTTTGCCGCGGTCGAGGGCCGTGATCTTGGCAAGCACGCTGCCGTCATCGACGGGGGGCGCGTTGCCAGTCGCCACCGCGCTCGTGGCGCCGAGGAACGACATGGCCGCCGCCACCAGGGCTACCCAGATCACCGCCGACAAGAGCAGGCCGGACACGATCAGGGGCCGGGGAGTCTTCTTCATGATTTCCTGCCTTCCACGTTGCGGAACACCATGCGCGTGTCGCCGAGAATGATGCGGTCGCCCGCAGCCAGCACCTGAGCCACCACGAACTGATCGAAGCCGTCGCGGCGGAGGAGGACCTGGCCGTCGCGCGAGCGCACCTCGAACTCGCCTCCCGAGAAGCCGATCTCGGCGTGCACCGGCGAGACGCTCGGGTCGTTGACGATGACGATGTCGCAGCCCGGATCGCTGCCGATGGTGTGGGGCCGGCTCGAGTCGAGCGTCCGTGTTTGCCCTTCGAGCCGGCCCGTCAGGAAGAAGACCCAGGCTTTGCGAAGCAGCGACTCCACCAGGCTGACAAGCAGGCCGATGCAGGCGCCCAGGATCACCAGGCCGATGGCGCTGCCCCAGGTGCGGGCCGCGCCGCCACGCATCGTACCGAGGATGAGTTCGTACGTTGAACCGCCGATCAGCCCGCCCAGCAAGCCCCCCAGCACGCCATAACGAATCTTCACTGGCATGCGGCGGGCCACGCCATCGGAGGTTCCGACCAGCATGCCGAAGACGCCCCAGCCCAGTGCCCGCGACCAGACGCCGCCGCCGAAGAACGCCAGCAATAGTTCGCCGAGGACCAGGCCGACAATACCCCCCAGGGCGCCGAGCAAGGCGCCGAAGCGGCCGCCCCGCCACAGACGTTGCCACGAACGCGAGGCGAAAAGCCCGTCGGCGGCCCCCACGGCGAAGCCAATGCCGATGCCGATGCCCGGGCCAAGGATCAACGCGTCTTTCCAGTACACGCCCAGCGCGCTGACGAACGACAGCCCGCCGAGCAATGAGATGATCAAGAAGCCGAGCAGCCCGCCGAAGCCGCCCAGCACGGCATTCAGGTAAATCTGCCTGGCGTCGACGGAGGCGACCGCTTCGGTTTCCTGGGGCGGACTCTTGAGTGCTTGCATCGGTGGGTTCCCGTTGACATTGAGATTAGGACCGCCAAATTCGATGCCGACCAGTTCCTGTAACTCCATCAGCAGGCTCGCGAAGTTGAAGAAACGCGAGCGAAAGTCGGGGTCTTCCTTGAGCAGCTTCGTCACCTGCACCGTCTCGGTGGGCGAAGTGTCGCGGTCGAGATGCCGCAGAATCAGTTCTTCCTGGGCTTCCTGGTTCATGGTCAGGGCTCCGAGGCCAGGCGATTCTCGATGCAGGTCAGCAGCTGCCTGACCACCCGGTGCACGAGCACACGCAGGGCACCCGGCTTGCGCTGGACCGAGGCGGCAATGTCTTCGTAACGCATGCCATCGACATAGTGCCGGTGCAGCACCGCGCGGTTTTCCGACGAGACGCGCTTCAGGCAACGGTCGAGCGCTTCCAGACGATCTTGTTGATAAGTGGGCGTGGCCCGCGACTCGAAGACCTCGGCGACCTGCTCGAGGTATTCGGGGTCGACGGTGACGACCTTGCCCTGGCGGGTGCGAAAGCCGGCCTGCACCAGGCGCCAGGCGGTTTCGCGCAGCCACTGCCCGACTTCGCGGATCTCTTCATCCCCTTTGCGGTCTTTCTCGAGGGCCACCAGCGCGACCTGCTGGTAGATCTCCTCGGTGACCACCACATCGCGGACCAGGGAATAGATGAAACTGCACAGCATCCGGCGATACTGGAGCAGCCCTTCCGCGAGCGAGCCGGTTGTTCTTTCCGCCGCTTGACTGGGCATCGACTGCGCCCCGTGATCGTGTGTCATTTTCGGGCTAATAGTAAGTGTTTGGCGCCGCAGAAAAGTTACAACGGGATAGATGGGCTCACAGGCGCAGCATACCCCGGTTGATCAGGCGGGTGCAAACAGAATGTCGTGACGGGAAACTGGCGGAGGCGCAACAGAAAGGGGCGGCTCGCAAGCCGCCCCTCCTGGAAACAATTTACAATTTCAATCTCAGTGGTCGCCAGGGCTGCCACTCTGCATGGATTCGGTGCCAGGCGGGCACACGGAGTTGATGGTCTGCGCGGTGCTGTCGAAGAACGCGGAGGTCAGGTTGTCCAGTTGCTGGTCGTACTGTTGCTGCTTCAGGATCTTTTGCTGATCCTGATAGGCAACGTCTTTCATGTACTGGTCGTAGATGGTCTGTTCTTCAGGCGTCAGGTCCTGGCCGGTCTTGCCCTTGTCGATGGCGGCCTGCTTGTAAAGCTGCTGCTGGGCAGCTTCCTCGGCAGCCTTCTTCTTGGCAGCGTCGTCGTCAGCTTTCTTCTGCTGCTGCTGCACGTAGGTGTCGTACTCCTTCTGCTCGGACTCGGTCAAGGGCTGGCCGGTCTTGCCGCGATTGATGACGTCGTTGTAGCGGTCCGTTTCGGCCTTCTTGGCGGCGTCGTCGGCTCGCTTCTTGAGGACCGAATCGTAATAGGTCCGATCTTCGGGAGTGAGGGTCTCGCCCGCGTCGCCACGCTTGACGATGTCGTTCTTGCGGGCGGTTTCGGCCTGCTGCTTCTCAAGGTTCTCTTGCTTGATGCGGGCCTGCTCCTGATCGTAGAGGTACTTGTTGTAGCGCTGTTGCTCGATGTCGTTGAGCGGGGTGCCGTCGGCAACCTTCTTCAAGATGCTCTTGAGCAGTTCCTGGTCGTACTTGTTGTAATCGGGCACCGACAGGAACTTGAGCAGGTTGACGGCTT
>JBFWSD010000697.1:0-4575 GCA_050248575.1 Gemmataceae bacterium | reverse complement strand
CGCCACCTGAATGATCGCGAGGTCTATCGCTGGACGCTGCGCATCCCCTTTCCGTATAGCGACTACGACGCCGACCGCTGGCTGGAGCTGGTGGCCACGAGCACGTTCAAGCTGAGAGGGCGGCCCGCGCACTGGGCCATCCGCGCTGCCGACGGGCAACTGATCGGCGCCGCCGGCTTCGATGGCCTCGATACGCCCGAGCCCTACCGGGTCGAGATCGGATACTGGCTGGCCCGCCCGTTCTGGGGTCAGGGGATTGCCAGCGCGGTAGTGGCCCGGCTGTGTCGGCACGTCTTCGAAGACTGGCGGGTGGGCAAAGTCATGGCCCACGTCTTCGAGGGCAACTTCGCCTCGATCCGCGTGCTGGAGAAGAACGGCTTCCAGCTCGAAGGCAACCTCCGCGCCCACTACCGCAAAGACGGCCGGCCGATCGATGTCCGGCTTTATGGCCTGTTGCGCTCCTGACTGACACAACGATTGTCTATCGACGCCAACTTCGCGCGCGTACAACAACCAATAGCCCGAGATGCCGCGCGCAAGGAGCGATATGAGAAGCACCATCATCGTCTGTGCCGCCCTGCTGATGCTGGCTGAATCGACCCGTGCCGCCGAGCCGGTGAAGTGGGTCAAGCCCCCGGCGCTCAGCTTCGATGAACAGGCGAAGAAATGGGTCGTCACCTTCGAGCTGTCGGCGCTGACCGATGTCGAGGTGGCCCTCCTCGATCCTCAGACCAAGAAGGTGGTGCGACACCTGGCTGCGGGGGTGCTGGGCCCGAAAGCGCCTGCTCCCCTGGCGGCGAACGCGCGGGCTCAGCGGCTCGAATGGGACGGCCTTGATGACCTGCGCCGCCCGGTGGCCAGGCCGGGCGAACTGTCGGTGCGCGTCCGGGCCGGCATGAGCGTGGCGCTCGAGCAGATCGTCGGCGGCAACCCGTATGCCTATTACTCCGAGGACATGCGTCATTACGATCACGGCCCATGGGGCATCAACGGGCTGGAAGTGAAGGCCGACGGCAAAGTTTACGTGCTGGGCCATTCCAGCAATCTCGGCCCGCCCGCCCTGCGCCAGTACGACAGTGAGGGCAACTTCCTGCGCACCCTCTTCCCCATTCCGGCGGGCAAGGATCCGCAAACCATGAGCGGCTGGGGGCTGCGACTCAAGCCCGACGGCACCTATGCGCCCAGCTTCAACAAGCTGACCGACCCTTCGCTCACGGAAACGCTCCTCGACCCGGGCCACCTGCAAATGGCCCGGCTGATGCCCACGCCCGATCCGAAGCACTTGCAGCTCTGGCGCACCGGCGCGGGCAAGGACGCCTTCGAACTGCTGACCATCAACAACGACGGCACGATTGCCAGCGACGCTGCGGAACGCTCGCCCGGGCTGATGATCAAGAACCCGCCCTTGCCCCTCGGGCTGGTCGAATCGGGCGGCGTGCTGGCCCAGTCGTTGCTTGGCCCGGTCTTTACCTGTTACAGCCCGGACGGCAAGTCGTTCTACCTGAGCGGAGTCTTTGCCGCGCACACCCGTTATGGTTCGATCCAGGAAATCAAGGCCGACGGCTTCTGGCGCGACGGGCAGGTCTTCAAGGTCGACCTGGCCACGCGGACGGCCCGGCCTTTCTTCGCCCTGCCCGCCGACAAGGTGCCGACCGATCTCAAAGAGCGTCTGCGCGTCTTCGGCGGCGCCAACAGTTATGCGGCCCTGCATGGCGTGGCCGTCGACCAGGACGAGAACGTCTTCATCGGCGACCGGGTCAACAAGCGCATCGTCGTCCTCGACAAGAACGGTAAGCAGATCCGCGTGCTGCCCGTGGAGCATGTCGATGCCATCGCCGTCGGCAAAGCGGGCAACCTCTACGCCACTACCCGCATGGGGGACTATCATGCGCCCGGCGTCGTGCAGCTTCTCAAATTCAATAACTGGCGCAAGGACGACAAGCCCGCGGCCGCGCTCGAAGTGTCGAAGACCGGCTACACCGGGCAGCACAAGCACTCCTATGTTGCCGTCTGTGAAACCGACAAGGGGACGAACGTCTGGGTGGCCTACACGCAAATGCCCGTGCGGGTATACCGTGACGACGACAAGGGGCTAGCGCTCTTGAAGGATTTCTATCGCGTCGAGGGTGCCCAGCGCTGCCTCGGCTTCGACCGCATGCAAGTGGATCCACAGACCGAAGACGTGTACGTGCTCGATGCACACGATGCCCTGTGGCAGATCGGCAACTGGAAGGAGCCGCGTACCATCAAGGTACCCTTGAAGACGGCGACTATCGCCATTGACGCGCGGCGGCGTCATCTCTTCATCCGTACGCTGGCCGACGGCGCTTCTTCTTATTCGGTGGGCAAGGTGGCCCGCTACCAGCTCGATCGCGACGATTTTCCGCCCGTCAATTTCGGCGACACGGGCAGCAATCGCCTGTCCGGCCCCATCAAGTACGAGTGGTGCTTCGAAGGCAACGCCGACGCGGGCCTGGCCGTTGCCCCCAACGGCAACGTGGCTGTCGTTGGCGAACCCAGGGACGGGCTGCGCGTCTTTGCGGGCCGCGAGGACAAGGTGCCCTGGGAAGCTGTGACCATTGCCAAGCTGCCCGCGCTGGCCGGCGGCGTTCGCTTCGACCTGGCCGGCAACCTCTATGTCGGCATTGTCGATGGCAAGCCGCCGACCTTGCCCGGCTTCGAGAAGGATCGATTCCGCACGAACATCGGCCGCATCCACAAGTATGCGCCGACCGGCACGCTCGAGAGCGGCAAGCTCTTCCCGAAGCCGCCGGCCGCGCCGGCGCAGATCTACGATGTTCCCTTCGGCGCCTTCGAAATCGATTGTGTCAAGCGCAGCCCGCGCTTCGGCGTGGATGGCTACGGCCGACTCTACTACCCCACGAACATCGCGCAACGCGTGGCCGTCTGCGACAACGCGGGCAACGAGATCCTCCACTTCGGCACCTACGGAAATCGCGATTCGACCGGCGGGCTGCCCGGCGACCTGGTGCCCACCAAGGGCATCCCGCTGGCCTTCCCCAACAGCGTCGACGCCAGCGACGATTTCGTCTACGTCGCCGACATGGTCAATCAACGCGTGCTGCGGCTGCGCAAGCGTTTCCAGGTTGAGGCGGCCTCGCGCTGAGGGCCGCGGTTCGCTTTGGACATCGGCCCGCGGCGCGGTTATCCTCTAGCTCGTTGATCCCGCATCCACTCCACGGAGCTTGACGATGAAACTGCGCATGCTGCCCGGGTTGTGTCTGGCTGTCTTGATCGGTGTGAGCAGCCTGCCCGCTGCCGACGACGAGGGCTTCGTCGACATCTTCAACGGCAAGGACCTGACCAACTTCTACACCTATTTGAAAGGCGTGGGCAAGAACAAGGACCCCGAAAAGGTCTTCACCGTGAAGGACGGCATGATCCGCGTCTCCGGCGAACAATGGGGCGCCTTCATCACCGAAAAGGAATACGAGAACTACCACCTGATCGTCGAGTTCAAGTGGGGCGACAAGACCTGGGGCTCGCGTGCCAAGGCCACCCGCGACAGCGGACTGCTCGTTCATTGCGTCGGCGAGGACGGCGCTGCCGGCGGCTCCTGGATGGAATCCGTCGAGTTCCAGATCATCGAAGGCGGCACCGGGGACTTCATCCTGGTGAAGGGCAAGAACATCCCCACGCTCACCGTCGAGGCCGAACAGCGCGGGCAGTGGTATTACAAGCCCGGCGCACCCGCCAAGGAATTCAAGGGAGGCCGCATCAACTGGTGGGGCCGCGATCCCAAGTGGAAAGACACGCTCGGCT
Organism: Gemmataceae bacterium; assembly: GCA_050248575.1. Classification (GTDB taxonomy): domain Bacteria; phylum Planctomycetota; class Planctomycetia; order Gemmatales; family Gemmataceae; genus JBFWSD01. The sequence goes on along the minus strand of JBFWSD010000697.1, from coordinate 792 downwards.
TCCGCGGCGAAAATGATCTTGAGAAGCCCGTCGGCGAATGGAACCGCCTCGAGTGCATCTGCGACGGCGACAAGATCACCAACATCGTCAACGGCAAGGTCGCCAACGCCGGCACCAAGTGCAGCCACACCAAGGGCAAGATCCTGCTCCAATCGGAAGGCGCAGAGATCTTCTTCCGCAAGATCGCCATCAAGCCCCTGAAGAAGGGATCCTGATCCAGCGACGCCGAAAGCCCATCAACCCGTTGACGTTCACCAGGTTTTTGTCGTGTCGATTCGTCACGATAAACGAGTTCACCGACGCTGCACGAATCCGCGTATCCGCGCACGCAGCCCGCGCTCATCCGCGGGCGTTTTCTCCGCGCAGGCTGGTTCAAGCGCCATTGCGGCTGGATTGCTCCAGGATCTTCTTCAGCACGCGCTGGGGTGACATGGGCAGGTCCACCATGCGCACGCCGATGGCGCGATAGATGGCGTTGGCGATCGCCGCGGGCGGCGGCACGATCGGCACTTCGCCCACGCCGCGCACGCCGTAGGGATGCCCGGGGTTGGGCACTTCCACAAGCACGGTGTCGATCATGGGCAGGTCGAGGCTGGTCGGGATGCGATAATCGAGGAAGCTGGAGTTGGTGAGCTCGCCCTTGGCGTTGTAGATGTATTCTTCGTTGAGTCCCCAGCCGATGCCCTGGACGGCGCCCCCCTGGATTTGCCCTTCGCAGTAGGAGGGATGCACGGCCTTGCCCACGTCTCGGAGGGCCGTGTAGCGCAGGATGGTGACCTTGCCCGTTTCGGG
>JBFWSD010000696.1:0-4577 GCA_050248575.1 Gemmataceae bacterium | reverse complement strand
GCAACTTGCTCGTCGACCGCATGCTCGGCTTCCCACGCACGGACTGGAACTCTCTGCTGCAAGCGGAAGTGCACAAGAAGGAAGAGGCTGCGGCCGCGGAGCGGCAGGGCTGGCTGGAGCGGAAACAGAAAGGCCGGCCCCCGTTCTTGCCGGCGGCCGCCTATGTGGGTTCCTTCGAAAGCGCGGCCTACGGCCCGGCGAAGATTGCCTTCGAAGAGGGCATGCTGGTCTGGCACTGGCGCAAGTTCCGTTGCCCGCTCTTCCCGATCGACGGCGACACCTTCCTCGTCGAACACGAGGTGCTCGGTGGCACCGAGCTGACCTTCCTGCGCTCGCCGGGCCAGATCGACGGCTTCACGGTAGGAACACCGCTGGAAGCCGAGTTCCGCCGGCGCTAGTGAACCACGATAGCCCGGCGGTTCAGCGCTTGCTGGACACGCCGCCGGAAAAATCGGGAGACTTTTTCTGAATTTCCTGTCCGCGGTCAGGGCGGGCTCCGCTGGGTCTGGTAGAGGCGAGACGAGACGAGACCCAGACGCAAAAAAGGAGCCTACGATGATCCGTCGCACCCTGCTGATTGCTGGCCTGACGCTTGGCCTGTTCGCGGTGGCCCCCATGGCCCAGGCCCAGACGCTGATCAATTTCAGCAACTTTGGCAAGAAGGGGGGCTTCGAGATCAACTACGCCCGGCTGCCGATTCCGGCGTATCCGGTTTATCAGCAGCCCGTGTTGCCGGCGCCGCCCGTGGTGCCGGCTCCGCCGGTGGCCCCGGTTGCTTATCCGCCCGTGGGGCCGGTGGGCCCGATTGGCTATCCGCCCGTGTCACCGGTGGGGCCGGTTGCTTATCCGCCTGCTGGGCCAGTGGGGCCGGGAATCGCGCCCGCTTGCGAAGTCTTTCGCGTGATCTATCTGGCGCCGTGTGGCCGCTGGGAAACCTTCGGTGTGTACCAGAGCCATCGCCGGGCTCATGGGGTGACGGCGCAACTGGTGGCCCGCGGTATTCCCGCCCGCGTGATCCACTGATACCGGGTGTGCTGGCGAGCTTGCTGAAGGCCGCGGAGACAGGCATGTCTCCGCGGCTTTTTGTTTTCAGATCATGTAGTACCAGTCGCCCGCCTGCTGCTCTTCGCGGCGCGGGCAGTTCTCACAGACATCGGCGCCGACCAGCTCGTAGGCGCGCCGCACCGCATCGAGCGTGCTCGACCAGATGCCGGTCTTTTCGGCAAAGACGTGTTGCCTGCCCACTTCTTCATCCAGCCCGATGTTGCGCATGGCCCGGGCCAGGTCGCGATTCACTCCGCACAGGAACACGGTAATCTTGCGTGCCTGCAGCCGGCGCACGAACTCCTCGATGCTCGACAGGCACACGGCATCTGGATTGCGGGCCCGTTTGAGCCGCAACACGACGACCTTGGTCTGGGCGTCGGCCCGCCGTTCAATGCGTTCGAGCTGCTCTTCCAGGTGCGGCGCGGCCCCGAAGAACAGCTCCCCTTCCAGGTTGTAGATGAGCAGCCTGTTGCAGGGCGGATCGTCGGCGATGCGTTCGCGGATGACGCGTTCGGGAGTAACGGTCAGCTCGCTCATGTGTACGCGGGCGGCCCGCGGTACATACAGCAAGAACGACAGGAACACGCCCACCAGGATGCAGAACTCCACCGAGATGAACACGGCCGCCAGGGCAGTGGCCATCACGATGCGCGTATCGAAACGCGTGGCCCGGAGGTGGTAGATGAGCTTCTTGCGGTCGATCATGCGATAGGCAGTCACCATCAAGATGCCAGCCAGGGCCGCGCGCGGAATGAAGTAGGCGAGCGGCGCCAGCAGCAAGATGGTGACTGCGACGGCGAGGGCCGAGATCACGCCCGACCATTGCGTCTGGGCCCCGGTTTGTTGATTGATCGCGGAGCGCGTCAGCGAGCCGGAGCCGGGGAAGCACTGGAAGAAGCTGCCGCTCAGGTTGGCCAGCCCTTCGCTCAGGCACTGCTGGTTGATGTCGATTTTCTGCCCGGTCTGGGCGGCGATGTACTTGGCCATGGCAATCGCCTCGAGCAGGCCAAGGAGGGCAATGGCCAGGGCGCTGCCCGATAGCTCGCGGGCTTGCTGCCAGTTCAACTCGGGAAAAGCAAAGCTGGGCAAGCGCTGCGGGATCGTGCCGACAACGGCCACGCCGTGACGTTCGAGTCCAAACAGCCAGACCAGGAAGCCGGCCAGTACCATCGTGGTGAGAAACTCAGGCAGCCGGAAGCGCAGCCGCTCGTTCAGTTTGCGCAGGGCCAGGGCGCAGACGATGGTGCCCACGCCCAGCACCGTGGTCCAGACATGCAGCCCGCCCCCTTGCCAGATCGGCATCCAGAAGCGAACCAGGAAGTGGGCATGCGGATCTTGCCAGGCGGGCAGCCCGACCAGGTTCTTGAACTGGTCGAGCACGAGCAGCACCGATGCGCCCAGCGTGAAACCGACAATCACCGCGTTCGAGACATAGCGGGTCAGGTCGCCAAGCCGGAAGAGCGTGATGCCGGTCTGGATGACGCCGACCAGGAAGGCCATGAAGAAGGCGGCGGTCACCTTTTGATCCGGGTCGGGTATGGCGGCCAGTGCACTGAGGAGGGCAATGGCAATCGCGTTGGTCGGCCCGTTGATGAGCTGCCGCGACGAATCGAAGAGCGCGCCCACCGCGGTCATCACGATGGCGGTGTACAGCCCGTATTCGGGCGGGATGCCGACGACCATGGCGTAGGCCATCGCCTGTGGAACGGCGACGGTGGCCACCGTCAGGCCGGCCATCAGGTCGGCGCGAAAAACGGGCAGCGTGTAGCCCCGCAACGCATCGAGAGCCGGCACGAAGCGATAGATCCGCTCCGCCAGACCTCGCGTGTCGGCGTCGTCGCTCGGGGGCACATCGCGGTTCGGCATGAATGAAACTCGACCTACGAGGGCGGTTCGCGCTTCTCGACCGCCAGGGCCTGGTCGCACCATTCGGCCAGGGCGAGCAGCTTGCCTTCCTGCCAGGGTCGGCCCACCACTTGCACGCACAAGGGCAGCCCGTCCTTGCTCCAGCCCGCCGGAAACGAGACGGTGGGCAAGCCGGTGTAGCTCCAGGGCGCCTGGAAGGCGAGGTTGCCCGTGCCGCTGATGTCGGGCGCTGGCCCGGTGATGGCGGGCACCAGCAAGGCGTCAACATCTTCAAAACAGGCCAGCACGTCCTGCGCGAGCTGCTTCTGATGCTCGAGACAGCGGGCATATTCCGGCGCCGGGCAACGCAACGACTCTTCCAGCAAGCCGCGCAGCTTGGGCTGATAATCGTCCGGATAGCTGCGCAGCCTCTGTGCATGGAAGGCAGCGGCCTCCACGCCCATGATGACTCGATGCCGCGCGATCAGTTCGGAGAAACCGGCGGGCTGGGCCACCGCGCTCCAGTGCGCGCCGCGGTCGCTCAGCTTCTTCTCCACCGCGTCCATCATCTCGAGGATCGGGGGCTCGGCGTGCTCTTCGAACAGGCCGCGCAGCCTGCCCAGGCGCGGGGCCGCCTGCCCTACCTGCATTTCGTGCAGATAATCGGGGACCGGATTCGTGCTGCAACGCAGGTCGCGCCAGTCGGGGCCGGCCATCACTTGCAGCAGATAGGCAAGATCGCTGACGCAACCGCCGATCGGCCCGATGTGATCGAGCGAGATGGCCAGCTCGACGACGCCATCGGTGGAGACGCGGCCATAGGTCGGTTTCAGCCCATAGACGCCGCAATAGGAAGCGGGCCGGGTGATCGAGCCGCCGGTCTGAGAACCCAGGGCAGCCAGGAACATGCCGCAAGCCATGCCGGCGGCCGAACCGCTGCTCGAGCCGCCCGGCGTGCGGTCGTGCTTCCACGGGTTGCAAGTCACTGCCGGATCGAAGCTGGCAAACTGCGTGGTCGTGGTCTTGCCCACAAAGACCGCGCCCGCCTGGCGCAGCCGGGCCACCACGCTGGCGTCGCGGCGGGCACAAGCATTGGCCAGCCGCTTCGAACCGGCCGCCGTGGGCCAGTCGAAGACGTCGAAGATGTCCTTGACCCCCAGCGGAATGCCGTGCAGCGGGCCGCGGTAGTAGCCCTGCTCGAGCTCGCCGGTCAGGCGTTCGGCCTCGTCGCGGGCCAGTTCGCGATCGACGAAGACGAAAGCCTTCACCTTCGGTTCGTAGCGCTCGATGCGGGCCAGGCAGCGCTCGAGCAGTTCGATGGGCGTGAGTTCCCCGGCCCGGATGGCCCGGGCTGCCTGATGAATATTCGGGATCGAAGCGGTTGCCTTGCTCATGAGATTTCCAGCGAAAGGCTCGGACCTTCAAGTTGTCTCGAGCTTGGCGCGAACAAAGTTGATCTGAACGAGTACTGCCATCGGCGCGATCTGTTGGTTGTAGCTGTAGCAAATCATGTTGGGCCATCTTGACGGATAAGGCGGGGTGAGGGAATGCGAACGATGGGCTGGGGCTGATCGGTAACCAGACCAACGTAGATTGGAACATAGCCATGGCTCGCATAGGCGCTCCCGCCCACAGCGAGCTTGTCGCTACCGCTACCCACCACCCTTCCTTCATGAATTGTCTCG
>JBFWSD010000695.1:0-4578 GCA_050248575.1 Gemmataceae bacterium | reverse complement strand
CGAGAAGCAGGCTGCGTGCCCGGTCGAGCCGCCGCGCTATCGAACCCGTGGGCCAGCCGAGTTCTCGGGCGGCTTCCACGTTCGTCTTGCCGTCGAGATAGCAGAGGACGATGGGCTCGCGGTACTTGTCCGGAAGCTGGCCCAGCTCGCTGCCGAGCGCCGCTTCGAGTTCGCGGTGTTCGGCCCGGGCCGTCGGGCCCGCTTCGGCGCTGACCACGTCCTCGTCGAGCGGATCGTGCTGACGCCGCCGTGCCCGCGTGCGGGCATTGAGAGCCAGCCGGCGGGCCACCGCATTCAGCCACGGGCCAATCGAACGCTGCCACGGCAGCTCGGCCGCCTTGCGCGCCAGCACCACGAAGGTCTCCTGGCAAACATCCTCGGCCACGTGCTCATCGCCCAGCAGCCGGCGACAGACACGCAGCACGCGGGGCTGATGCCGCCTCACCAGGGCCTGAAACGCCTGCGGCTCGCGCTGCACAACGTAACGCTCCAGCAGCTCGCCGTCTGCCGTGCCGATCGGGGCCTCCAGGATGGTCGTGCATCCGTCTCCCATGCGTTCCTCTACCAGGTAATGTCGATAAACCGGCCCGGCAAATGCACAATCGAGTCAGCGCCGCTATTCCCATTCTATCGTGGCGGGCGGCTTGGAGCTGATGTCGTAGACCACGCGGTTCACACCCTTCACATTGTTGATGATCCGCGTCGAGATCTGGGCCAAGAGCTCGTAGGGCAGATGGGCCCAGTCCGCCGTCATGAAATCCTCGGTTTGCACGGCCCGGATCGCCACCACGCTTTCATACGTGCGGTAATCCCCCATCACACCGACCGACTGCACGGGCAACAGGACCGCAAAGGCCTGGGACGTCTGCCGGTACCAGCCCGTTTTCTTCAGCTCATCAAGGAGGATCGCGTCGGCCTGCCGCAGCATGGTCAGTCGCTCGGCAGTCACCTCGCCCAGGCAGCGCACGGCCAGCCCCGGGCCGGGGAACGGATGCCGCATCACGGTCAGTTCGGGCAGGCCAAGTTCCAGGCCGAGGCGGCGCACTTCGTCTTTGAAGAGGTCCTTGAGCGGCTCGATCAGCTCGAAGCCAAGTTCCTTGGGCAGCCCGCCCACGTTGTGGTGCGTCTTGATGGTGGCCGCCGGACCGTCGACCGCCGTGCCGCTCTCGATCACGTCGGGATAAAGCGTCCCCTGGGCCAGGAACTTCGCGTTCTCGATGTGCAGAGCCTCGTCCTTGAACACGTCGATGAAGACGTGGCCGATCAACTTGCGCTTCTCTTGCGGGTCGGTGATGCTCTTGAGGGCGGACAGGAACCGGTCGCCCGCGTCGACCACGTGCAGGTCGGCCTGGAAGTTGTCGCGGAAGGTGCGGCGGACGACGTCGGCCTCGTTCTGGCGGAGCAGCCCGTTGTCGACAAAGATGCAGGCGACTTGCGGCCCGACCGCCCGCACGAGGAGGGCCGCGGCCACCGACGAATCGACGCCGCCCGACAGCCCGCAGATCACGCGATGGCTGCCGATCCGCTCCTTGAGCTCGGCAACCGTCTGATCGATGAACGACGACATCTGCCACAGCCCCTGGCAGCCGCACACGCCGTAGAGGAAGTTGCGCAGGATGTGTGTGCCGCACGGCGTGTGGCTGACTTCGGGATGAAACTGCAAGCCGAAGATGGGCCGCGTCGCATGCTTGACCGCCGCCAGCGGGCACGATTCGGTGGAAGCCAGCGACACGAAGTCGCCATTGATCGATTGCACCTGGTCGCCGTGGCTCATCCACACGACGGTATCTTGCGGCACGCCGACGAAGAGGGAATCGGCTTCGGCCACGTGGCAGAGAGCGCGGCCAAACTCGCGCGACGGCACCGGCTTCACCTGTGCCCCCAGCACGTGACAGGCCAGTTGCATGCCGTAACAGATGCCCAGGACCGGGATGCCGAGCTCGAAGACCCTCGGATCGATGTCGGGCGCGCCGGGGTCGTACACGCTGGCCGGGCCGCCCGACAGGATCAGCCCTTTCGGCGCCAGCTCGCGAACGCGGTCGGCCTTCACGTCGTGACGCACGATCTGGCAGAACACGCTTTGCTCGCGCACCCGCCGGGCAATGAGCTGGCTGTACTGCGAGCCAAAATCAAAGATCAGGATCCGTTCGCTCTCGGGCAGAGTTGGCATGCGGCAATCTCAGAATGTCTAATCTCTAACGAATCTCGTCCCCACGCTCTGCGTGGGAACGCACCACACCGCCGCTCTGCGGCGATTCCTGTAATCTCGTCCCCACGCTCTGCGTGGGAACGAGGCGCGAGGCGCCTTTCAATCGTCTTTGCTCTTACCCAGTTCCGCCGCGCGGTGCGTGGCTGCCTCCACGGCATCCATGAGGGCGGCCCGCAAACCGTGGGCTCGTTCAATCGCGTGCAAGCCGGCAATGGTTGTGCCGCCCGGGCTCGTTACCATGTCGCGCAGCTCGCCCGGATGCTGGCCCGTTTCCAGCACCATCTTGGCAGCGCCGAACACCGTCTGGGCTGCCAGCACGGTGGCAACATCGCGCGGCAAGCCGACGCGCACGCCGCCGGCGCTCAACGCTTCGATGATCGTATACACGTAGGCCGGGCCGCTCCCCGACAGCCCGGTCACGGCATCCAGCAAGTGTTCGGGCACGCGATAGGCGCGGCCAACCGCGTTCAGCAACTGATCGACCAGGGCACTATCGTCCGCCGTCGCGCTCGTGGAGGCCGCGTACGCCGAGGCGCTGGCACCCACCAGGCAAGGCGTGTTGGGCATGACTCGCACGATGCGCTTGTCGGCGCCGAGGGCAGCGGCAAACTGCCCCAGCGTGAAGCCCGTCACGATGGAAACGAGCAAGTGTTTCGGAGTGACGACGCTCTTGATCTCGGTCAGCAACTCGTTGATCGATTGCGGCTTGACGGCCAGGACCAGCAGCTGGCAATGGTCGATGACCGATCGATTCTGGTCGGAGGTGGCGATGCGGGTAGCAGCCTGGAAAGCCGCGCGGGCGGCGGGGACCGGATCGCTGCCGCGAGCTTGTTCGGGCGCGAGCAGGCCCGCCTCGATCCAGCCCTTTGCCAGGGCCGTGGCCATCTTGCCCGCGCCGAGAAATCCGATCGACCTCTTCTCCATGCGCCCTCCAGGCGGCGTCCGGGAAAAGGTTATTATACGAATTGCTCCCGGGGTGGAAGAAGAGATCTGCGAAAAAGATGCCCCGCCGGGCAGGGCTCACTTCCCGACAAACTCCTGCCAGGCCGATTCGATCTTCTTCGTGTCCAGCGCGCCCGTGTAGACCACGAAGCGATAGCGGGCCGCGGCCGGTTTGCCCGGCTCGATCTTCCAGTCCCCCGAACGCGCGCGGCAAGGACCGACGCCGAGCTGGCCATCGACGCGCCACTTCTGCGGATGACCGGCGTTGTCGGGATGATCGAGGAGCGCGATGTGGGCCCAGTCTTCCTTGGGGCGGCCCTCGATGGGCATGCCGACGTCGACCCAGCGGGCGGGCTGCCCTTCACATTGCCCGTTCACCTTGCCGTCGCTGTTGACCGCCTTGCCGCCGCTCGTGCCGCGCCACGGCATGCGCAGGAACAGTCCGCCGTAATCGTACTTGCCCACCGTGACCTCGGTCTGCGCGTCTCCCTTCCAGTCGAGGTCGAGGACGTAGTAGTCGCCATGATCGGTCAACTGCCATTGCTGGGTTTCGCTGAGGACGGGCTTCTTGTCGGCGCTCATGAGATCGTAGACGACGCTCCAGCGGGCACGCGGCCCGTCGGCCTTGCCCGCGTCCATCTTCTTGCGCACGAAGTAGCCGTCGCCGGGATGATGGAAGTAGTCGCGGCCGTTGATGCGCGTGTGGCCGATGTACAGCCCGGTCTGATGCTTGTGGTGCCCCGGGCTGTATTCGGTGAGCACGCCCTTGCCGTCCGGGGCCAGCAGCGGATGCAAGTAGGGGCGGAAATCCGCCTTGGCCATCTGCACCACCAGGGGCTCGGCCAGCCCGGCGCGATGGATGGCAATGCGCTCCTGATCGCTCTTGATCGACAGTTCCGGTTCGGCCGCCGCGGCACAGGTCGCGAACAGGCCCAGTGCCAGCCAGCCAGACAAGCGCCTCATCATGGCAGTCCTTTCATCGTGGTGCATGGGCAGACAGCGCAACCAGGAAGATACCCAACGCGCAGACCGAGTTCCACCACGAACCTCCGCGTCATGGGAGTTGCTGGCATTTGCCCGCGCTTGCGGCTATCGTTACGGGCACTCGCACTCACTTCACAGCACTCGCGGAGAGCCCGTCATGGGGAAGGACCTGAGCAAGTACTACACGCGCGAGACCATTCGCGTGATCGCCTGCCCGCGGCAAGGCGACCCGACCATCGAGGAGTTGCAGCTCGAGTATCTGAACAAGGACGATCGGCTGCGCATCCAGGCCGAGTCGATGCGCGACCTGATCCCGGGCAAGTTCGTCATGAAGCCTTATCCCGCTGCCCTCAAGAAGCCGCACCTGGGCCTCTGGGGCAACGCCCAGCTCTGCGTCATCGCGAAGAAGCACGAGAAGGGGGGCTTCCAGCCCATGCCCGACG
>JBFWSD010000694.1:0-4588 GCA_050248575.1 Gemmataceae bacterium | reverse complement strand
AGACGCAACTACATCCAGATCATCTTCGTGAAAGACGGCAACGGGCAGGGCGGGAATCCTCCTGTGCAGCCTTGACCGCTTGATTCCACCGATTCGATTTCACTCGGATTAACGCCATGACACCGCGCTTATACTGCGCCCGGTCGGCCGCCAGCTTGATTGAATTGCTCGTAGTCGTTGCCATCATCGGGGTGCTGGTCGGCTTGACAGTGCCAGCAGTGATGCAGGCTCGTGAGGCAGCTAGCCGCACACAATGTCAGAACAACCTCCATCAACTGGGTATTGCCGCTAACAACTTTCATGGCACCTATCACCAGATGGTGCCATACGCCACGGGCGTGATGCATGAGCCCTACGCCAATTGGGTGGCGTATCTGTTACCTTATCTCGATCAGAATCCGGCCTATGGCGAGATCATGCGCCTTAACGGCGGCATGCCCTCGGCGGACGGGCCGCAGTTCGTCACCAACGGGGCGCTGGCGGGCGTCCACTTCAAGTTCCTCTCCTGCCCCACCGATCCAACTTCGGCTAAGCTTTCCTTCTTTCCGAAGACATCCTATCAAGCCAACTGGTACGCCTACGGCGATGAGAAGAACCCGAGTTGCTTTCCGGCCCGGCAATCTTATGCGGCGCTGACCGACGGCACTTCCAACGTGGTGCTGTTCGCGGAAGCCTACAGCGAGTGCGGGCCGTACGTTCGCGAAGCCCTCGAGACCCCGGATACAAACATCCTCGGCATTACTCATGAAGGCAAGCCCAGCGACGATCCCTCATATGCCCCCGAAGACTACACCATGTTCCAGCACAGGGTGGGGATCGACGACACCTTGCCCGGGGGCTGCCACAAGTGGCGCATCCAGACTGCTCATGCCACCATGCAAGCTTGCATGGCCGATGGCAGCGTTCGCTCCATTGCCCCCACCATCGATCCGGCCATCTGGAAGGGTGCCCTCAAGCCACGCGATGGGGTCATCATGACCCTGGATTGACGGCCGGCACCCATCCTGCCACAGACAGACACACCTGACACACAGTTTTCCTCTCACCGGCGTATCATCCAGGTAAAGCACGACACAGCGCGTGCCAACCAGGGATGTGAATAGTGGTGCGCCGCTTGCACACTTGAACTTCAGCAGATTTCTCCTCAAGTCGGGTGCCTGCAATCATTAGGAGCAAATCGCACAATGCGTTCGGTGTGCAAGCGAAGTGTGCAAGCGGTTTGCAGTGCAATTTCAGGGCCAGGAACGCGCGGCAGCCCTGCTTCAATGCCCGCGGTTCGGGCTTGAAGCAGAGCTTCGCGAAGTGTGTTTCCAACGAGGTCTATGAGTTGTTAGACCGAGACGGTTTGCTTGCGTGTGTGCTGGGCGGAAGCGGGCGCGCCGAGTTCGCGGGCTTGCGAGAACTGAATCTCGCGGGCGCCGCGGGCCAGGTAAGCCTGGGCCAGCGCGATCGTCTCATCCACGCGATCGACCTGGATGACGACCAGCTCGCCGGTCTGCGCGGTGGCAATGGCGTGTTCGGCCGCCTTGACCGCGCCCACGATCTTGTCGACCTCGGTGGTGCGCGGGCAGCCCGCCATGCCTTGCTGGAACAAGCCGAAGATCTCGCCGGGCTTGCGGCCACGCATGCAGGCGTCTTCCTCGTAGAGGACGACGCGTTCGAAGGCGTTGCCAAGGAGCTGGGCCTGGCGGAGGATGTCGGCCTCGCGACGATCGCCCGCGGCAGAATAGACGGCGGTGCGGCGGGCGTGGGGCAGCCCGGCCAGCGTGTCGATCAGCTCGGAGAGGGAGGCGACATTGTGGCCGTAGTCGAGCACGACCGTAGTGCCGCCGATCTCGAGCAGGTTGAAGCGGCCCGGCGTGTGTTGCAGGCTGGTCTGGAACGACTCGAGCCCGGCGCGGATCCACTCGCAGGGAATGCCGAGGGCCCAGGCCGCTGCGGCCGCCGCCAGCGCGTTCTCCACCTGGAACTTGACTTGCCCGCCGTGCGTGAGCGGGATCAACTCGAGGGGCACCAGCGGAATCTCCTGGTCGCCGTCGGCCAGCAAGATGCGGCCATCGCGAACGAAGGCAGCGCGGCCGCCGGCAGCGCGGTGCTGCACGATGACGGGATGCTGTTCCGAGCAGGCAAAGAAGATCGTCTTGCCCGGGCAATATTCCGCCATCGCGGCCACCAGCGGGTCGTCCGCTTTGAGGACGGCGGCCCCCTCCGGCGCGACCACGTCGACCACGGTGCGTTTGACCTTGGCCAGCTTTTCAGGCGTGTCGATGTCGGAGATGCCCAGGTGATCGCCGTCGGCGACGTTGGTGACGACCGCGACGCTGCAGCGATCGAAGCCGAGGCCGGCGCGGAGGATGCCGCCGCGGGCCGTCTCGAGCACGGCGGCCTCCACGCGCGGATGCTGCAGGATGGTGCGGGCACTGAGCGGCCCGCTGCAGTCGCCCGTCTCGATGCGTCGGCCGTTGATATAGATCCCTTCCGTGCACGTCATGCCCACGCAGCGGTGCACGCGGCCCAGCAGATGCGCGATCAGCCGCACCGTCGTGGTCTTGCCGTTCACGCCGGTCACGCCGACGACCGGGATGCGGCCCGTTTCGCTGGCAGGGAACAGCTCGTCGACGATGGTCTCAGCCACGCGCTCGAGTCGTTCGGAACCGGCGTGCGCGTGGAGCGTCAGATCGGGGTCGGCGCAGACATCGACGATCAGCCCGCGCTGCACCTCGAGGGGGCGGCGCAGATCGTCGGCGATGACATCCACCCCGGCAATGTCGAGGGCAGCCGCTTGCGCAGCTTCCACCGCGCGGGCAGCCACGTCGGCATGGATCGTCTCGGTAACGTCGCGATTGCCCTCGGGCAGGATTTGCGCGGCGGCCACCAGGCGTTCATTCATGACCAGCAGCCGCCAGCGGTTGCCGGCGACGCAGCGTTGCACCAGCACGCCGGTGCCCCGCGCGCTGGCGGTTTGATACGCACTGCGCACATCTTCCTCACAAAGGAGGGGCTGGCCCGGGCTGGCACTTCCCGGCAGAGGTTGAACAATGACGGGCAGCCCGATTTCCTGCGCCGTTTCCCAGGCCTCGCCGTCGCTCTCGACGCGGCGACATTCGGCGGCCGGCAGACCCCAGGCCTGCAGCGCTCGCATCAGCCCGACGCGCTCGATGCAGCCGCGCACACCCAGCGCTCTGGTGCGGTCGCTGATGGCTCCCTTGAGCCGGCGCTGGCGATGCCCCTGCCCGAGTTGCAAGGAGCGCTCGTTGCGGTCGACATCGAGCACCGGGATCTTGCGGCGGCGGGCAGCCCGCACGAGGGCGGCGGTCGCCGGATCGAGGGCACGTTTCGCGGCCAGCTCGCGCAAGCGTTGCACGCAGGCCGCGACGTCGAACTCGCTGCCGCCAACGGCGGCGAGGCAGAGTTCCCGCCCTTCCTTGAGGGCCGCGCGGGCCACTTCTTCGTCCTGGTATTCGATGATGACGCGGTAGACGCCCGTCTCGCCCGTGTCGCGCGCCTTGCCGAAGCCGACTTCGTGGCCCGCCAGACACTGGAGCTCGATGGTCACGTGTTCGAGGATGTGCGCCAGGTACGTGCCGCGGCGGAGCCGTTCGAAGAAGCCGCCCCGCACACCTTCGCTGCAACGATGCTCGATGAGCGAGGGCAGCCAGCTCTTCAAGCGCTCGTTGAAGCCGGGCATCTCTTCCGAAGAGGCGTCGTTGAGCGGGCCCAGGTCGAGCCACGCTTCGAGCACAGGGAAGTTGGCCCAGATGTTGGGCCCACGCAAGGCCAGGACTTTCCGCAGATCCATGGGTGTCGTTCCTTCTCGTCCTTTAGTTCCACTCGGCACGGCCCGCGCAGACAGCCCTCTGCAACGCGCAGACGCGCCCTGTTAGTTCCGTGGATGACCGTCATCACGGAGACGATAGTTCTTACCGAAAAGACTTCAAGTAGGGTGCAAAACCAATGCCATCGGCAGGCGCGTACCTGCGGAAGGTATGGTGAAGAGTGGATGAATGGATGGGGTTCATGGCGGATGCACCTTGCCCGCGGGGTTTACCAGCGGGGCTGCGCCAAACCGATACGCCGTCTTGGCAGTTGTCTCGACGAGGTGAATGGGGCTAAAGCCGTCCCTGTCCTCGACTTCGTCGTTCCTTGTCTGAGCAGTCCATGCCACCTGTTACACGTTTTTGCAGGTGAGGATGTATTGGATCTTAAGCACACAGCTGGCCATTGTCAAGCAGCCCAAGGCGCAGACATGGTAACTTCCCGTGAGCATCAGGTTGCACGCGCGTCACTCGCCGTGGCGCGGGAATGTCGCGTTGATTGCGCAAACTCAGCGAAAATCGCGCGATTGCGACAGGATCCCCGTCAGCAGCATGGAGACGTCGTCGAGCTTGTCGACCAGCAGGTGGATGATGAGGCCGTCGCGCTGCAAGACGCCGTGGGCCAGGAGGGCCGTGGCATGGCGGGCGGCGCGGCGGTAACGCTCCCACACGTCTTGCCGCACGATCAGGTTGGCTTGCCCGCTTTCGTCTTCGAGGGTGACGAAGGTGATCCCCTTGGCGGTGGCGGGCCGTTGCCGCATGATGACCAGCCC
>JBFWSD010000693.1:0-4590 GCA_050248575.1 Gemmataceae bacterium | reverse complement strand
ATCGAGAACCCGGCCGACAGCCTCATGCGGACCGCCAATTTCGATCGCCGCTGGGTAAAGATTCGCCGGCCGACGGTAGTCGTGGGCGGCGAGCTCACCATGGACGGCCTGGAAATCCGTCACGATCCGCGGGCCAACGTCAGCGAGGCCCCCTTGCAGCTCAAGAGCAATTGCGGCTGCCTGCTGATCGACGACTTTGGCCGCCAGCGCATTGAGCCGGCGGAGCTATTGAATCGCTGGATCGTGCCGCTCGAGGCCCGCAAGGACTTCTTGACGCTCAGCACGGGCAAGAAACTGCAGGTGCCGTTCGAGCAGTTGATCATTTTTTCGACCAACCTGGAGCCCAGCGACCTCGTGGACGAGGCGTTCCTGCGGCGCATTCCGTACAAGATCGAGATTGGAGATCCGGACGAAGCCGAGTTCCACCACTTGTTCCGGCTGTATGCCAAGACGTTCGGTTGCGAGTACGACAAGCAGGCGGTGGAGTACCTGCTCGAGCAGCACTATCGCAACGGCAAGCGCCCGCTGCGGCGCTGCCATCCGCGCGATCTGTTGAATCAGATTCGCAATTATTGCGCTTACAACGACCTGCCGCTGGAGATGCGGCCGGAATACTTCGACGGCGTGGCTCACAGCTACTTCACCGTCGTGGTCACGAAGCGCTAGTGCGAGCAGGTCGCGTGCCAGGCACGGGGTGCCTGACCTGCGCGAATCGCCGGGTGCCACGGGTGGCTCGAAGAGACACCCGTGCCTGAACACGGACCCGAGTAAACCCTGCTGCCGCCCCGCGTTGCTCGGCGACTACGCCCCTTGGGACGTACACTCTTCCTGGCACACGTCCGCCACCAGCAGGTAGTCGGTCGTGAGCGTGTCCGGCTGCGAAGCCGCATCGCGAATTCGCACCGGGTGGGAGAGTGCCAGCAGGCTGTCGCAATTCAGCAGCCCGAGCGGGCGGCCATCTTGCACCACGACGGCCCAGGCCAGCGGATCCTGGTTGAAGAACTCCATCAGCGTGGCCAACTCTTCGTGGCTCTGGAAGTGGCGCACATCGCTCATGGACTCGCGCACTTGGCGCGAGGCGTGGCCGCCGGCAGAAGCCAGGGCCACCTGGTCTGGCTTGAACAGGCCCAACAGCTTGCCGCCGGCGTCGACAACGGGTGCGGCTTCCAAGTGCGAGCGGCGCAACAACTGTGCCGCATGCTCGATGGTTTCGCCGGGCTGCAACACCAGCGAACAGGGCATCAGTACGTCGCGAGCGACGGTGCGTTCGAACAGCCGTCCGGCGGTGCTGCCCAGGTGCGCTTCGCCGGCGAACTCGTTGTACCGCACCGCGCAATTGCGGCCCGAAGCTTTGGCGCTGGCCAGCGCCGCGTTGGCCTGTTCGAGCAGTTGATCGGGCGTTTCGGCCGACTCGCAGCTGGCGACGCCAAAGCTGGCGGTCAGCTGGCACGAGGCTTTGCCGGCCGTGACCGGGCGTGCGGCAATGGCCTCGCCGGCCCGCTCGGCCCAGGCGCATGCTTCGGCAGCGTTGGCTCCCGGCAGCACGGCTGCAAACCGGTCGCCGCCCAGGCTGTAGACCGTCGCGGCGCGGGGCATCTGTTCGCCCGCTTGCAGCAATTCGGCCACGGCGGCCAGCACGCTGTTGGCGCCCGCCACCCCCAGCAAGCGCCGCGCGGCGGCAAAGAAGTCGAGGTCGAATACGGCGCAAGCGACGCGTGAGGCGGCGCCGCCGGCCCCCCAGGCTCGATGCAGCTCGGCAACCAGGGCGGTCCGTCCGTGCAGGCCGGTCACCGCGTCCACCGGGTCTTGCTGTCGGGCGCGGCGGTCGAACTCCAGCACGCGCGCCGCGGCGCGCAGCCGCGCCAACAGCTCACCAAAACACACCGGCACGACCAGAAAGTCGTCGATCCCCGCTTCCAGCCCCTCTTGGAGTTGGGTCTTATCCGGCTGGCGCACCAGCAGGAACTTGAACGGGCGCAGGGGCGCGGCCGGCTCGCACAACAGGCGGCACAGCGCCCAGCGATCGCGGCTGGCCAGGTTTTCGTCCAGCAGCGCCACTTGAACGCGGCCGGTCTCCAGGGCCGCCAAGGCGGTTTGCGGCGTGCCCGCTTCCAGCGTGTGGTAGTGGGCCATGTTGAGAAAGTGCGACAGCTCGCGCGCCAATTCCCCGTCTTCCGTTACAACCAGAATTCCCAGCGCGTGCCCTGGTTCGAAATGTTCCATGAGATGGGATCCTCGCAGAAAAGTCCGCGCGCGCCCGTTCGGGCGCCGCACGAGTGTGCACCGGGGTGACCGGCATCGCCAGCTTAGCTCATAAACGCCGACAGCGCTTGGAATAAGCTAGGCTTTCGATGCCAATCTGGAGCGAAATTCGCCCTGGTGGCGAGAAAACACTGAACGTCCGTTTGAACATCCCCACTCGGACCGCGAGCAATCATGCGCACTCAACTTCTCGACGAGCCGGTTGTTGCCACGCCGTGGCTGGAGCACGCCGCCGGCGACGATCGATTGGAAAAGACGCCGGTCGAATCCGTGCCCTTCAAGATCGGCCGCAAAGAGAGTTGCGACTTGTCGATCGACTCGACGCGCGTCTCACGCGAGCACGCCGTGATTACCCGGCACGGCAAGAAGTACCACTTGCACGACCTGGGCAGCACCAACGGCACCTTCCTGAACGGTCAGCGGATCGAGGAAGCCGTGCTCAGCGACGGCGATCAGATCATGTTCGCCGAAATGGAGTTCACGTTTTACTCGGGAGCACCGGCAGCCCAGCGCGAGGCAGCCACGCAAGTCATGGACGAGACGGCGTCGACGGGCCCCGATCCGGTGTGGCAGACGATTCTGGCCGTGCGCCGCATGCACGAGGTGGTCACGCGACGCGGCCTGCGGATGCTCTACCAACCGATCATCGAGCTGGAGACCGGCAATCACATTGGCTACGAGGCGCTGCCGACCAGCGGCGATGCCGAGCCGCCCGACCCGCGCTGCCTGCAGTGGACCGGCGGTTTGGAGTGCCGCGCCGCGGGACGCTTGCGGCAACTGGCGCGACGGCTGGCGGCCGAAGACGCCGCCACGCTGCCCGACGGGAAGCTGCTGGTGGCCGTCACCGCGGCAGAGTGCGACACGCCTTCGCTGGTGGGCCATTTGTGCCAGCTGCGCGAGATTCTGGGCGCCAAACACTCGCTGGTGGTCGAGATTCCCGAAACCGCCGTCCGCGACGCCGGCGAGTTCCACGAGCTGCGCAGTGCGCTGCACGAGGCAAACGTTCAGATCGCGTACGATGGGTTCGCCGGCGGCAAGGCGCAGGTGGATGAGCAAAAAGCCATGGCCCCCGACTATCTCAAGCTCGCTCCTTCATTGTTGCGGAGCATCCGCCGCGGGCACGACCGGCAGCGGCAAGTGCAGATGATGGTTTGCGCCAGCCAGGAGATCGGGGCCTCGGTGATCGCCACGGGCGTGGACCACGAAAGCGATCTGGAAATCTGTCACACGCTCGGCTGCGCTCTGGTGCAAGGGGAACTCTTCGGCTCGCCGCAGCCGGCTTCCGCTTGGGCGCAAGGCGTCCGCTCGCCGCGCAAACCCCCGGTCACGGCTTCGTAAGACACACTCATGTCGATTGCCCCCAGAACGCTGGAGCCGATTCCCGGATACGTTCTGAAAGAGCGTATCGGGGTCGGCGGCTATGGCGAGGTGTGGAGCGCGCAAGCGCCCGGCGACCTGGCCAAGGCCGTCAAGTTCGTGTACGGGCACTTTGACGACGCGCGCGCGGCGCGGGAGCTCAAGGCGCTGCACCGCATCAAGGAAGTGCGGCACCCGTTTCTGCTCTCGCTGGAACGGTTCGAGATCGTCGACGGCCAGCTGATCATCGTCACTGAGCTGGCCGACATGAGCCTCAAGGACCGCTACGAGCAGGTCCGCACCGAAGGCTTGGGCCATATTCCGCGCGACGAGCTGTTGGGCTATTTGCGCGACGCGGCCGATGCGCTCGACTACATGAGCGACAACTACTCGCTGCAGCATCTCGACGTGAAGCCCGAGAACTTGCTGCTGGTGGGACATCGCGTCAAGGTGGCGGACTTTGGGCTGGTCAAAGAGCTGCAGGACGTGACCAGCTCGATGATGGGCGGGCTGACCCCCGTGTACGCTTCGCCCGAGGTGTTCGACGGTCGACCCAGCCAGCGCAGCGATCAGTACAGCCTGGCCATCGTGTACCAGGAAATGCTGACCGGCGTGTTGCCGTTTCCCGGCAAGACGGCGGCGCAACTGGCCGCCCAGCACCTCCATGCCCGGCCGCGACTGACCCCGCTGCCGCACAACGAGCAGCCGATCATTGCCCGCGCTCTGTCGAAAGATCCTGCGCAGCGATTTCCGAGCTGCCGCGCGCTGGTCGATGCGATCGCCAACGCCGACAAGTTGCGGCCCGGACACCTCGCGGCCGATCGCGCCCGCCCACGGCCGGATTCCGCGGGCGAGACCAAGCCGATGCGTCCGCGCTCCGGCGAAACCGAGCCGGAATGGCACCAGGGCGCCAAGGCCGAGGCCCCCCCAGGCACGCCCAACAACAAGACCATGCTGATGGGCGAGGATCCG
>JBFWSD010000692.1:0-4592 GCA_050248575.1 Gemmataceae bacterium | reverse complement strand
CAGCAGATCGACCGGCATCTGCGAATTCTCACGGGCGGCGTTTCGTTAACCTAGGTTGCTGAAGACCGCATCGAAAGGCTGGTATTCGCCACCAGCCGGGAGAGTCATGCCAAGATCGAGATTTTTCAGACCAAGAGTGCGCGGGACGCCGCCGCGGTCCTGCCCGGGGTCGTCCGCGACGGCCGCGTGGAAGAGGTGTCGGGTCACATGTGTCATGCGATTCCCGGTTACTTGGTGTGGCAGCCCGAGCCGCGCCTCATCGTGGTCGGGCCCGCCAGCCAGATGTAAGGAGATCATCAAACGGAACGGCCCGGTGCGGTTGCCCGGCAAGATGGACAGGGCCTGCGGCGAGGCCAATTTCAAGCTGCCGCTGGTGATCGTGGCAGATGTGCCCCGTTTTTTTGCGGGGCCGCTTGGCCTGCTGTTTATCAATGACGACTTCGAACAGCTCAAGACATTCACGGTGCAGCTTCGCTTCGAGGGACGCTGGGCGGTGGACGCTGTGCTGCAATGCGGCAGCCCGGAAGTAGCCCGAGAAATGCGCGACGCATGGCAAAAAGAGATCCAGCAGGCCCGGCGCATTCGCCCGCACCTGTTCGCAGGGCTGCAGCTCGACAACCGCGCGGCCGCGGTGGCGGGCACCATGTACTTGACGACCCGGCAGCTCGAAGAGACGCTGACTTCGACCTTGCGCCTGTTTCGAAGCAGACCTCTCGTAGCGGAGAACCCGGCCCGCTGAGGCGAACCCGGACGCAGCGATCGTCGTCAAGAGGCTGAGAGGAATCGTCATGTCGCGCGACGCAGCCGAAAAGCCGTGTGCCCTGTGTGGTCGCTTGTTCCCGCCCCGGACATTGACGAGGCACCACTGTTTGCCCTGGCAGTAGGGGGGCAGCATGGATGACAACGCCATGTTCTGTTCCCAGTGTCATGGCATGGTGCACGCGACCTACACCAACGGCACTTTGGCAGCCGCCTATCCTACAATCGACAGTCTGCGGGCCGCGCCGGAGCTGGAGGCGTTCCTGCGCTGGGTGCGGAAGCAGCCCGCCTCGCGTCGGAAACGGAACCGGTCACGACGTCACAAGCTGTGATCCGATGAATGCGGGCGGACCGGTCAGCGTCTAGCAGCGAGAAAAACGCGACGCCCGTTGCAAATGGGGCCGCTTTGGATTAAAAAATTCTGAGCGCGATTCCACGCCCTCGGCGGCCGAGGATTGACTGGAATACCGAAACACCCTGTTCCGACCTCAACGGAGGAAGTATCCATGTACCGCAGTGTCCGTACCACGCTGGCGGCCTTCTTGCTGGTGGCCCTGGTTCTACCCGCCGCCCTGTCCCAGGACAAGAAAGACGACAAGAAGGTCAAGGAGCCCGATGTCATCTTCGTGCCCACGCCGCAAGACGTGGTCGACAAGATGCTCGAGGTGGCCAAGGTCACCAAGGACGACGTGGTCTTCGACCTCGGCTGCGGCGACGGGCGCATCGTCTGCACTGCTGCCAAGAAGTATGGCTGCAAGGCCATCGGCTACGACGTTGACCCCAAGCGCATCGCCGAATCCAATGACCGGGTCAAGAAGGACGGCGTGGGCGACCTGGTGCAGATCAAACAAGAAGATATCTTCACGCTGGACCTGTCCAAGGCCAACGTGATCACTCTCTACTTGCTGCCCAGCCTGAACGTGAAGCTGATTCCGCAGCTCGAGAAGATGAAGCCGGGATCGCGCATCGTGTCGCATAGCTTTGACATGAACGGCGTGAAGCCGGACAAGATCATCAAGGTCACGCCGAAGGGCTCGAGCTTCGAGCACACCATCTACCTGTGGACGGTGCCCTTGAAGAAAGAGAACAAGGAGTAAGTGAGTCTGCCACGCAGCCCGGTCCTTCCACGCGAAGGACCGGGTTTTTCATGCGCCGCCTGGAACTATTCGCGGAATCGTTGCTCGCTCCAGGGGTCGCCGCGCATGTGGTAGCCGCCATGTTCCCAGGTCTCCCAGAAACCGGGCTGATCCACATCAAGCACCTGCACGCCGCGCACCCACTTGGCACTCTTCCACGCATACAGTTTCGGAATGACCAGGCGGAGTGGGTATCCGTGGTCAGGCTCGAGGTCGTCGCCATCGTGCCCCCAGGCGAACAGGCAATCGTCACCCAGAAAGTCGTCGAGAGGCAGATTGGTCGTGAAGCCTTGCTCGCAATGGATCAGCGCAAATTTCGCCGAGGGCAACAGTTTCACGTGTTTCATCACCTCACGAGTGGCGACCCCTTTCCAGAGGTTGTCGAGCTTGCTCCAGCGCGTCACGCAGTGCATGTCGGCATAGACCTTGGTGGTCGGCATGGCCCGGAAATCGTGATAGTTGCACTCCCAGGGTTTCTCGACCTCGCCCCATATGGCGAACTTCCAGTCGGCCCGCCAGTCGGCGGGGACCGTGCCTCCTTCGCGGGCGAGCGCGTCGTAGAAGGCGTAGTGCGGGATGCCGCCCGCGTGCAGCACGGGCCACTTGTGCGTGAGCACCTGCCGCGGCGGGACGCGTTCGGCCCGCTTGATGTCGGCGCTGACAATGTCGGCTTCACGGGGATCGGGCATGTCACACCTCGTTGAGCAGCCGGAGGGCCTCTTCGTGTAACAGGCCGTTACTGGCCACGCAGTCGATGCGGTCGACGCGGGGCTGGCCGTCCCAGTCGCTGAAGCGGCCCCCGGCTTCTTCGATGAGCGGCTTGATGGCGGCCACGTCCCAGATGTGCACGCCGTGGTCGACCATCAGTTCCCCTGAACCCTGTGCTACCAGCACGAAGCCGTAAAAATCACCCAGCCCGCGCTGGCGATCGCATTTCATGGCGAGGTTCCAGAAGCCGTCCCATTTGCCGGCCCGGGCAAACCAGTTGATGCCGGAGTAGAAGATCAGCGACTTGTGGAGCTGATCGACGTTCGAGACGTGAATCTTCTGGTTGTCGCGAAAGGCGCCAGCCCCGCGCAAGGCGTGGTAGGTATGATCGAAGCAGGGCACACATATCACCCCGGCAATGCACTCCTGCTGGTACTCGAGGCCCACCAGCGT
The DNA here is from genome assembly GCA_050248575.1 of Gemmataceae bacterium. Taxonomy (GTDB): domain Bacteria; phylum Planctomycetota; class Planctomycetia; order Gemmatales; family Gemmataceae; genus JBFWSD01. Next base: position 1,536 of record JBFWSD010000692.1, on the reverse strand, counting down.
GCCCCAGAGCGGGATGCCGCGAACGAAGCTGCGTGTGCCGTCGACCGGATCGATGATCCAGCGGAAGCCGGAACTGCCCGGCGTGTCGCCGGATTCCTCACCCAGAAAGCCATCGGCGGGGAAGGCGCCCAGCAGCGTGGTGCGCAGATGATGCTCGGCCTCGCGGTCGGCGCGGGTGACCGGGCTCATGTCCTCTTTCCATTCGATGGAGCGCGCGAAGGCTGCGCTGTCGGCATCTGGGTAATACTGGAGAGCCAGCTTGCCCGCCTGCCGCGCGGCATCGATGGCCAGCTCGTAGCGATTCTTCCACTCGGGGTTCACGTGTATCTCCCAGGGACGCGGATCGGCTGCGGATACTTTACACGCCGCATGAAACGAGTCCATGGAAGGGATGGAAGACCAGCCGGTAATTGGTCTGGACCGAAGACGGTGCGCAGGCCATTCCACAACGCTGATTGCTGGATCGTCGACTAGGCCAGAATGTCCTTGACCACGTGGCCGTGCACGTCGGTGAGGCGGAAATCGCGGCCCGAGTAGCGATGGACGAGGCGTTCGTGGTCGAAGCCGAGCTGGTTGAGGATGGTGGCCTGCAAGTCGTGGATGTGGACGAGCTTGTCGCCGACGTGGAAGCCGAGCTCGTCGGAGCTGCCGTGTGTGCCGGGCTTGATGCCGCCCCCGGCAAGGAAGCAAGTGAAGCTGTGCGGGTGATGATCGCGGCCCAGGATCTTGCCCCCGGCAGTGCGTCCTTCGCGGAAGGGTGTGCGGCCGAATTCGCCCGACCAGATGATCAGCGTTTCGTCGAGTAGCCCGCGCGAACGCAGGTCCTTGATGAGGGCCGTCACCGGCACATCCATCGTCTTGCACTTGTTGGTGAGGCCGTCGCGGATGTCTTCGCCGGCGCCCGTGCCGTGGAAGTCCCAGCCCCAGTCGAAGAGCTGCACGTAGCGCACGCCTTGCTCGACAAGCCGGCGGGCGAGCAAACAGTTGTTGGCAAAGCTGCCCGAGCCGGGCTGCGCCCCGTACATCTCCAGCGTTTGCTTGGTCTCGCGCGAGATGTCCATTACCTCGGGCACGGCCACCTGCATCCGGAAGGCCAGTTCGTACTGTGCGATGCGCGTCTGCGTCTCGGGATCTCCCAGCTCTTTCTCTTGCAGGTTGTTGAGATCGCGCAACGCATCGATGGTCAGCTTGCGAGTGTCGCGGTCCATGCCGTCCGGGTTGGACACGTACAGGACGGGGTCGCCCTTGCTGCGGCACTGGACACCCTGGAAGACCGACGGCAGGAAACCGCTGCCCCAGGCGTTCTTGCCCGCGGAGGGATTGGTGCCGCTCGAGATCAGCACGACGAAGCCGGGCAGATTCTCGTTCTCGGAGCCGAGGCCATAGGTGACCCAGGCGCCCATGGAGGGACGGCCCTGTCGCGGCGAGCCGGTGTAGAGCAGGAGCTGAGCCGGCGCGTGGTTGAACTGGTCGGTGAACATCGACTTGACGAAGCAGAGCTCGTCGGCGACCTCGGTGAGCTTCGGCATGGCGTCG
>JBFWSD010000691.1:0-4595 GCA_050248575.1 Gemmataceae bacterium | reverse complement strand
AGTCGCCCCAACTCCTTGTCCAGAATTCGCTGCTTCGCCTCATCTCGCATGTGCTCGCGTTTGATCTCCAGGATGGCGATCCTGTCAACAAGTTCACCTGGTGGAATTTCAATCGTCATGCAAATGCTGGGCAGGCCAAGATATGTCCGCAATTCCCGAACGACTCGTCGAAAAACCTCGTTCCAGTCACCGGCGCGCGCCTGACGAAACACACGCAGGGTCGGATACCACGGACTGTCTTCGCGCTCAAGTAGCCAGCGCCAATCTGGAACGAAGGGAAGCAGCAGCCATACCGGGGCAGCCAGAGCACCAGCCAGGTGCGCAACTGCCGAATCGGACGCAATGACGAGATCGACGTTCTTGATCACGGCGGCTGTGTCCACGAACGGCCCGGCCGATTCGTCGAGTCGCTCTGCAAGGTCAACGATCAAGTCGTTCCCGAACATTTGCAGCTGTTCGAGGCCTGGCCCTTTGTGCAGACTAACGAGTCGTACTCCTGGAATGTTGGCAAGGGGAAAGAAGTGGTGCAGTGGCACCGAGCGAAGACCATCGTGCAGATACTGGGGATTGCCTTGCCAGGCGATACCGATTTTGAACCCCTGTATCGATTGCAGTCGCTGGTGCCAGTCTTTGACCTGGTCTGGGGCGGCTTCCAGATAGGGCACCTTGCACGGAACTGTGGCGAATTCAGTTGCAAAGATCATGGGCAGGCTCAGTAAGGGGGCATGCACATCGAAGGGTGGAACCGATTCACCCTTGGCGACGACCTGACCAATCCCACGGCTGCTGCACAGAAAGGCTCGAAGGCGAGGCTGACATTCCAGGATGACCTGGCCGCCTCGCGCCTCGACCAAGGGGACGTAACGAACCATCTGCAGCGTGTCACCGAGTCCCTGTTCAGCGTGCAGGAGGATACGCCGCCCACCGAGCGGAGAACCATCCCAGCGCGGTACCGTGAAACGACTCGAGTCGGGCGTGTTTCGCCACTCATACTCGGGCCAACCTCGCGCAAAGTCCCCACACAGCAAAAGTAATTGCGCCCGATTCATGCGCGCGCTGGCATTATCCGCCTGAAGGCGGATGGCCTCATCGAAACTGTCCAAGGCTTGCTGCCACTGCCCGAGACGGTGATAGGCCGCACCAAGATTGTTGTGGGCAGTCGCATCCGACGGCGACAATGCGACTGCCCTTCGGGCGTGATGAAGGGCGTCCTCAAATCGCTCTTGAACGCGCAGGGCGTTGGCCAAGTTACTGTGCGCCGACCCGGACTCTGGCTGCAGGCGTACTACTTGGTCAAAGGCGGCGACCGCCTCGGGAACCTGCTTCTGTTCAAGTAGGAAATTGCCAAGATTGGTCAGCGCCTTGGGGTAGTCTGGCCGTATTCGGATTGCCTGACGATAACATGTAACCGCTTCGTCGCCCCGCCCCAGATCGTGGAGCAAGCGTGCCAGGTTGTAATGCGCCTCGGCAAGTGTGGGAGTGCAAATTAAGGCTTGTCGGTAGCTGGCCTCGGACCCAGCAAGGTCGCCCTGCTCTTGGAGTACTTTGGCCAGGTTGAAATGGACATCACCGCGCATTGGCTGAGTGCGCAGGGCGGCCCTCAGCATTTCAACTGCGGACTGTCGCTTGCCGAGGGCGTGATACACCAAGCCGAGGATCTGCAGGGCATCAAAGCATTCTTCCTCGATCTTCAAGACCTGTCTGCACAGGTCCTCGGCCTGGTCGAATTTGCCAGCTTGGTATTCTTTGACTGCGGAAGCCATCAAGTCTGCCGAACTGGTCATCAATTCACCCTTCCAGCTTGCGCGGCCCGGCTTGCAAGATCTCGCGATACACCTGCTCGAGCTGCAAAACGAAGCGGCGCGGATTCGTAAACGTGGAAGCGCGCATTCGCTCGCGCAAATATCGCCGCACGTGGATACCGAGCGTCTCCGCAAGTCGGATGACCCTTGCGACATAATCTTCGTAATCGGTAGCTATCCACTCTCCTAGCCCCAGATGCATCAGGAGCGCCGTGCTCTGCCGAGTCACCGGAGTTCTGCCCGCCATGGTGACGACAGGCACGCCCATCCAAAGTGCATCCGCTGTGGTGTTGCACCCAGTGAAAGGATAAGTGTCCAGGCAGATATCGATTCCAGCGTAGCTCTGCAAGTAGTCCGTGCGCCCCTTCCTTGGTTCAAAGTGAAGCCGGTTGGGGTGGACACCATTCCTATTGAATAGGTCAATTAGGCGCCCGTCGGCTCCACTCAACAAGAGCAGGCGTGAACCGCGCACCGCCAAGAGAATGCGGCTCCACACGGCAATCAGCTCGGGAGTTATCTTGGCGAGGTTGTTGAAAGAACCAAAGGTAATGCGGCCCGTGCGCGCTGCCGGAGGGGCAGGTTGCATCGCCAATTCGGGCGGCACGAAACACCAACCGATCTCGGGCAGCCGGGCGAGGTTTTCTGTGTGCAGATGCTCCATCATGCCAGGCGGAGAGGCGTGCGCATCGCAAAGTCGGTAGTCAAGGCTCGCCATGCCTGTCGAGTGCCAGTAGCCAAAGTGGGTTGCCTGCACCCAGGCCGGTCTCCGAGCAAACACGAGGAGACGATTACCAGCCGTGTGGCCTGACAAGTCAATCAAGAGATCGATGCCATCGTTGCGAATGCGATCGGCAGCTTCATCGTCGGAGAGGCCCACCAGATCACGCCAGTGATCGGCCAACTGCCGCATTCGGTGCGTCGCCGCGTCGGGCCGCGTGACGCTGGAGTAACAATACAACTCGAACTGGTCCCGATCGTGCGCCGCCAAGACCGGTTCGATGTAGAAGCCCATGACATGGTCGCGAAAGTCAGCCGAGACGTAGCCAATGCGGCAGCGTTGTAGTGATCGAGACGGTCGCTCACGGCGCGATTTCTCAAGGACGGGTATCTCGTGTCTCTCCGCCCATCGGCGATGTGCGTTGAAGATCTGCTCGGGTGTCAGGTTCGGGTGAAAGTGGAGCGCGTAGATGAGGTTACTGTGCAACGCTGCGTCTACTGGTTTCAAGGCTACGGCTCGTTCGTATGCTTGGATTGCCTCGTCCTGCCGGCCTTGGTCTCGATAGGCGTTACCCAAGTTACCGTGGGCGTCCGCGAATTGCGGTTTCAGTTCAACTGCTCGCTCAAGATTCCGAACTGCTTCGTCGAGAGCTCCACGCCGCAGCAGGCTCACCCCCAAATTGCTGAATGCCTCGGCAAACGTCGGCTTCAAGAGAACCGCGCGTTCGCAAGCGGCTACCGATTCCGCTACTCTGCCGCTTGCACGCAGAACGATCCCCAGGTTGTTCCAAGCCGACGCGTAGTCTGGTTTGTGACGCAACACCGTGCGGTACAGCTCCTCGGCACGCTCTAGCCGACCTTGCCGTTCGTGAAGCTCCCCTAGATTGTTCAATGCCTCAGGATAATCGGGACGAAGCGCGAGGGCGCGCTCATAGTGAACCAGGGCCTCCTGGAACTGACTCTGTCTGCGGTAGAGAAGAGCCAGATTATTGAAAGCTTCGGCGTAGAGTGGATTTAGGGAAATCGCTGCTCGGTAAGCGGTTTCCGCTTCTGCTATTGTACCAATCCTTGCAAGCACGTTGCCCAAGTTGTTGTGCGCTTGCGAGTAGCTGGGCATTATTCGGATCGCGGTGCGGAAGCAAGCAACAGCCAAATGCCACTTTTTCTGGGCCGCTAGAGCGAGGCCAAGGTTGTTGTGGCCCTGTGCAAAGGTGGGCTGAAGGCCTGTGGCCTTCTGGCAGTGTGCTATTCCCTCGTCGGGCCTGCCAAGTTGGGTCAGCAGTCCGCCGAGGTTGTTGAGCGCCTCGACGTAGTTCGGGTTGATCTCCACGGCCTTGAGATAGGCAGCGAGCGAATCCGGTAACCGGCCTAGTCCTTCAAGCACCACACCTAGGTTGTTGTGAGCTTCCGGGAAGTCAGCGGCAAGCTCAATTGTCCTGACATACCAATCGCGCGCTTCCTTGAGCCGGTTCGCAGCCTGACAAGTAGTTCCCAGGATGAAGCAGGCGTTTACGTCATTGGGAGCGCGCGTCAAAGCCTCGTGGCAAAGCCGCTCCGCCTCATGCAGGTCGCCCGCTTGCAACGACGACAGTGCCAGTTCGAGCGGATCGTGCGCGGTCATCGGATTGAGTGGACACGATCTTAAGGTCACACGTCTTCGCCAAGACCTTCGAGAATCGCATTCAACTCATCGATCTCGATTAGGCGGCGGTTCTCAGCCAAGGAATCCCTGACCTCAGGATCATCCTTCAACGAATCCCAGTAGTCCAAGAAGTCAGGTGGGAGCTCGGGGTGCGACTCCGCGTAATCTCGAAGAGCATCGTCGACCCTCAGAGCCCTCCAGGCAGCGTTATTCTGGGGAGAGCGATTGCCAGAACGCCAGTGGTACTCCACGGTTGCCGAGTTGGAAGGGGAAGGACTTTGATGCAACTTTCCCGGAGTGGTGAAACTACGAGCCGAAGAATCGGACGTGTCGAGGGTGGAAGTCGAGGCGAGGAATGGTCCCGAACTGATGTTGTCGTCATTCTGGATCGTGCCCACGCCCTGGCTGTCGGCAATCGTGGCCCCGCCCGTGGC
>JBFWSD010000690.1:0-4608 GCA_050248575.1 Gemmataceae bacterium | reverse complement strand
CGCGGGCGTATCGGCGCGGCAATCGTCGGCTGGCATGCCTCGTGGTGGATGGGAATTCTGATCGGCGTTCCGGTCCTGCTCGTGGGGCTGATCCTGCCGGGCTGGCAGCTCTACGTGAGCTGCTGTCTGTGGGCATTTGTGGTGGTCATTGGCACCGCGCTGCTCATCGGTTTGGGCGCGCTGCTGTACGACAGCATCACTGTTACCGCGGAAGCGCTCCCCCATTACTGGTATCCTCAAGGCGTTCAGGACAGAGTAGCCTTCGACCGTGCCGGCAACATGCACAACTTCAGTTACCTCGGCGGCTTTCTTGGGATCATCACGGGCTCGGTGTTCCTCATCGTGGAGCGAGTTAGCCTGGCCGCTGGAAAAGGGACCGTTGTTTCTGGCGGGGCGGACATAAACCCCGATGGTTGAGGCTTTGTGCCGAGCCCCTGCTGGGCTAGAATTCGTGTACGTCAACTCGGCAGCCTTCTGCCTACGGCCAATCTGGAATCGTGAAAGGACATCATGCGTCGCCTGCAAGATTCGCCACGCTGGGGCCAGGGTCAAGGGAACTGGATTTGCGCCGTAGCGGCCGTCGCACTCATCGCTGCCATCATCGCGTATTTTCTCTGGGTTCCAGGGCCGCAAGAGCCGGCAGTCGCTACCCTCGAACCCCTGTTACCCAGCCAGGAACGGATCGATGACGTTGTGCAGCGCTTGCAGAAGCTGGCGGCACTCCAGCCCGACAACGCCGAAACGACGCAAACCGCCCGCGATCTGGTGAACCGGGTCCGGGCAGTTCGCGGCGATCGCAAGGCGGCGTTCCAGGATGGCGTCCCGAAAGATCTCCAGATGCAGGCCACTCTCTTGGCTGAGTTGCAGCGCGGCCAGCTTCGCGCCGGCAAGATGGACGAAGTCAAGGAAACGACGCGTGAGCTCCTCAACTTGCTCGACAAGGTTGAGGAGGGGTTCGAGAAATTGCCGCCCGCTCGGGCGAAGCCAATCGAATTGACGATCGCTCGAGCCTGCGCCCGCATCAAGGACTACGATGGCATCCGCCGCGTCCTGTCTCATCCCACGATCACCGGCAAGAAGCAGAGCGCCGTCGCCTACGGCGTCACCAAGCTCTTTGTCCACCTGAAAGATACAGAGGGCGCGCTGCTCACGGCCAAGGTGCTCGCTCCCGAGCAGCGCACGGCGCAGTTGCTCTTGCTTTTCAGCGACGCCAGAGGTCGGCATCACCCCGTGCCGGTGAGTGTGTGCCGGCGAACCCTGGAGTTGATCCCCGCCGGCGCCACGGACCGAGACGCGTTACAGCTGATGAACGCCGCACTGATGGAGCTGTGCCGGGAAAGACACACGACCGAGGCGGCGGAGTACGTGGCGAACCTGCCGCAGGTGCATGATTGCCGCTATCCGTGGCTGTCGGCGATCACGCGTTTGCAGGCGCAGCAGGGCAAGGCGCTCGAGGCCAGCGGCCACGCCGAGCGTGCGGGGTATCTGGTGCTGGCGGCCGAGTTGCAGCTTCATGCGGATAAGCCCGCCGTGGCCGCCAAGAACCTTGACCGCGTCGTCGCCGCGCTCGAGCCGCTCAAGCAGTTGCAAGATGGGTTGCCGGGGCGCCATTTCTCGCCCGTGAGCGAACGACTCGACCTGTTGCGGCGGATTGCCGTAGCCCAGTATCGCGCAGGCCAGGCGAAGGGGGCGGAAAAGACATTGCAGGCGATGCGCGAACTCGTGCCCCATGCGGGCAGCCAGCAAGCCTGGTTCGTCAGCCAGATCGAAGGTGCCGAGGCCGACGCCAGCGTCGCGACGCTCGCGGCCACGGGCAAGCTGCCCTCGGCGCTGGCCACCGCGCAAAGGCTGGCCGCCCGCGTCCAGAAGAGCGACGGTCTCGCCCGCCTGTGGACCGCCATTGGCGTGGCCCAGTGGCGGGCCAAGGAACAAGACGCCGCCCGGGCCAGCTTCAAGCGGGCCGTCGACTGCACCGAACTGCGTCTGTTTTCCGGCCAGCATCAACCCGTCGGTCACATCGACATTCTGAAGGCCCGCGCCGAAGCCGGCGACGCTTATGGTGCGGCCGAGATGGTCCCGTCCACTTTCCGTATCCATTTGCGCGACGAGACCATCGGCCACATCGCAGAAGAGCTAGCCCTCCAGGGGGATGTGCCGGCGGCCTTGAAGACGATCAGCGTGCTTAGCGTGCATGGCCAGTCGGAGCAGCTCAAGCGCATCGTCATGGTGCAGGCGAAACGCGATGGCTTCGAAGCCGCCTTTGCCACCTACTTCAAGGTGCGTGGTGTCGGCGACAACTATGTTCCTGTGGAACTGATGGTCGAGGCCCTGAAGAAGGACCGCGTCGATCTTGTCGTCAAGCACCTGAACTCGTGCGATACACGGCACGTGACAGCGCTGCTGGCGGCAGTCGAGGGGGACAAGTCAGCCGTCAAGAAACTCCTGGATCGGGTGGCCAAGATTCTGCCGGAACGCAATCAGCGGCACGTGGGCGACGACCTGCTTGGCCTGCTCGACCTGATGATCGAGCACGACGCGAAGGAGCATGTTCCCGCGCTCATGAAGCTCGGCGAAAGACGCGAGGTGCCCGCGTCGCGGCGCATGCTGATGTTGTTGCGGGTTGGCGACATCGAAGGCGCCGTCAAGCAAATGAAGAATCTCAAGGGCGAGATCAACAGCCGGTCGCTCATCACTGCCATGGAAGCGGTGGCTGCGGAAGTACTTCCCGACGATCCGGACCTGGATACCGGACCCTACGTCGCGCACAAGGTTCCGCCCGATGCGACCCGGGCGCTTTTCGAGGAAACGTTTTACGACATGTTGTTCACGCGCGGCGCCCGGTCGCGGCACAGCGAGCCGTGGGTCGATCCGCAAGCGCCGCCACGCGCGGCCCCCAGGCCTTCGACGCCTGCCGAGCCTGCCTGGTCGGTTGAGCTGCTCTTCGAGCAGGCGCGGACCTTTCGCGGCCAGGGGCAGGAAGCAGCCGTGGTGGTGATGCGGGCGGGGCAGCCGGTCGTGTTCGCCAGGATCGAGCGCGAAGGCCGCTGGCGGCTGGTGATGCTCGAGCTCAAGGACAGCAAGTGGACCGCACACGATCTCGGGCTGGAACAATCACTTGGCGCTTTTGACGCGGTAGCCATCGGCGAGCATATCTACCTCGCCTTGAACCTCGGCCAGGGGATCGAGATACGTTGCCTCGCGAAGGGCCAATGGACAACGGTGCATCGAACTGGGCCCAGCGACGTCCGCTTCGGTGAGCGTCTGTGCCTGGCCGCCGTCGATGGCCGCCCCATGGCCGTCTTCACCGACAAGCGGCTACCCGGCGCCGCGTGGACCAAGTCCGCCCGCTTCCTCGAACTCACCGCGGACGGCGACTGGAAGGAGACGAAGCTCCCGGTTCCTTACAATGCGGGTATCATTTGCTTTCGCATGGTCGCCGCCGGCAATGAGCCGGCCGTTGCCTTCTGTAGTGAAGGGGGCTTCGGCAAGTTTTTCGGCCAGCGGCGCGGCAATGACTGGAAGTTCGAGAACGTCATCAAGCAACGCAGCACCCAGCTCGGCATGTGCCCGCTGGGTGAGGGCCAGCTGGTCTTCTGCGCTGTCCCGGGCAAGCCCGCCGAGCTCTGGCGCCACACTGGCGAATGGAAGCAGTTATCTGCTCCGCCGGTGATCGGCAATGTCGTCTGCAGCGACATGGCTCTCATTGGCGGCAAGCCGACCATCGCATTTGTGGATGGCGACTCCTACAAGGTCCACTTGCTCACCGTCGACAACGAGAAGTGTACTGACCGCGTGCTTTCCTTGAAGTCATCCCTCGTGGGCGTGCAATCGGTTTGCCTCTTCGAGTGGGATGGCCATCCAGCTCTGGTTGCCATCGCCCAAACGTCGAGCTTGCCATCGGTGTTCTTGCTCCGACCGGACGAGAAAGAAAACCATTGATGGGTCTTGGACGTGGCCACGAGCAGCTCGCCGGCAACCGTCCCGTGCGTCGCTTGCGTGAGGTCGCCCATGAAAGAAAAAGTGCTGATCCGTAGTTCCCTCAAGGTGTGGGACCTGCTAACGCTTGCCGGCTGCGGCTTCTGCTTGCTCTTTTTTGCCCTGTTAGTGAAGCGGTGGAGTGTACCGCTGGCGTTCGGTGTGGTGACGCTCGGGCTCGCTGCCCTGGTGGGCGGCCCACTTGCTTTGGTGTTCCGCACCCGTCGCCGTGCCTGGGTACGAGATCTTGGGACCGGCTTTACCATCATCGAGCGCTCAGGGGAACAGACCTACTCTGATGAACAGGTGCTCGGCATCGCGCTGATTCTGACACGCCATCATGCGAACGGCGTGCTCCAGTCCATCACCCGGCGCCTGATGTTGTGGGTGAACCATCAGAGTGCGTTGCCCGACAAGCTGGAGATGGTGACCACCGTGGGCGTTGAGGAGCCCGACCCTCTGGAGGGCCTGTTTGGCCGGCTGCTGGACAGACTTGAGGAACAGGCACAGGCTGACCGCTTGGCCGGCCACCCCGTGCTTGGCGAGGGCTGGAAGCTCGACGGCACCAGGCTCGAGCTCCATCAGGCCGACGCTGCTGGCGAATGTCCGCTGAACGAGATCGTCGCCATCGAT
>JBFWSD010000689.1:0-4609 GCA_050248575.1 Gemmataceae bacterium | reverse complement strand
GCTCCGCTCTGAACCAGAAGACAGGGCTGTTGTACGGATTGCCTATCCCCAGGGCGGCGCCCACAGGACTCGAATGCCGCACGAGCCCGCAGGGCTCAAACAAATCAGCCCAGGGCAGAGTCCAAGGACACTTCCGACAGGAAGTGGCCTTGAACGCCGCCCTGGGGATAGGGCGAAGGGCGAAACAACAACTTCGTTCATTCCCAGGAATGTCTGTCGCGAGCCCTACGGTTCGTCAAAACAGCTCGGCGATGGGCTCGCCGGTGGTGATGGGCTGCGAGACGCCGTCCTTGCCCAGGCGGGTCTCCAGGGGGACGTCGAGAGCCTGGAAGAGAGTGGCGCCCAGGTCTTGCATGCGGACGGGCCTGTCCTTCACGTAGGCGCCGATCTTGTCGGATTCGCCAATGACCTGGCCGCCGCGCAGGCCGGCGCCGGCAAGGATGGCCGAGAAGCATTGTGGCCAGTGCAAGCGGCCCGGGGCGCCCTTGGTCTGGATCTTCGGGGAACGGCCAAACTCGCCCATGACCACGACCAGGGTGCTGTCGAGCAACCCGCGTTCGTGCAGATCGCCCAGCAGGGCCGAGAGGGCTTCATCGAGGCGGGGCAAGCACCAGCCCATGCCATAGGAGCCGGTGCCGAAGGCGTTGCCCATGCCCATGTGGCCGCCGTGCATGTCCCAGCTCGAGGAAACGGGCCGGTTGCCCCCGCCCGCACCTTGCGGCGAAGGGCCGGTCCAGCCGTTGACGGTGACGAAGCCGACGCCCGCCTCGACCAGGCGGCGGGCAAGCAGCAGGTTCTGCCCGAGCGGATGCCGCCCATAGCGATCGCGGATCGCCGGGGGCTCGCGATGCACCTCGAAGACTTGCTTGCCTTCCGGGCCGCTCAGCACCTCAAAGGCGTGATCGTGCAGCTCTTGCCAGTCCTGTGTGACCGGATGGTTGTTGTCGGCCTTCTTGTTGAGGCTGGCGAGAAGCTGGCGGCGGCCCTGCATGCGGCCCGGTTCGGCCGGTTCGAAGATGTCGGGTGCCTTGAATTTCGGCATGGCAGGATTGTTGTCCGCGGAGCCGACGAACAAGGGAGCGTGGGTGGCGCCGAGGTAGCCCCCGGTGCCGATGTTGGGGGCACAGAAGACCGGATCGCCGACGCACTTGATGAGCCAGACATAGTTGGCGAACTTGCGCTCGTTGCCGCGCACCTTGGAGAACATCGCGCCGAGGTAGGCCGAATCGGGCTTGGCGCCGGCCTGCCCGCTGAGGCAGTGGTGCATGGCATCGAAGTGATTGCTGATGTTGCCCACGTGGGTCATCGAGTTGATGAGGCTGAACTGCTGCGCGTGCTTGGCGAGTTTCGTGTGCAGTTCGCTCAGGCGCAGGCCGGGCACGGTGGTGGCAACGGGCTTGTAGGGCCCGCGGATCTCTTCGATGGCGTCGGGCTTCAGGTCCCAGGTATCCAGATGGCTGGGCCCGCCACAGAGCAGAATGAAGATGCAGGATTTTTCGGCAGCCCCTTTGCGGCGCGGACGCGCGGGATCGACGCGCGCTGCCACGCTGCCGGGCAGCCCCATGCTCATGAGACCGGCGCTGGAGCCAGTCAGAAAGCCACGCCGTGAGATCATGCGGGGGGTCATGATGCTCTCCTTGGAGAAGGAGGTAAGGGTGGGAGGCAGGTCGGGACTTGAACGTTAACGTAACCGGCCCGCCGGGGTGGGTCAACGATATTCTCACTCCGTTACGCCGTGGAATCGGCAAGGCAGATGCTTGTATGGGCGGCCCGTTTCATGTTACGATGGACCTACCCATTCGCCGGCATTCAGGCACTCGCGGCCCACGAACATGAAACTCTACCTGATCGTTGCCAAAGGCAAGCACCAGGGCATGCCGATCGAGATCAAGAAGGACCTCTTCTTGATGGGCTCGGACAAGATGTGCCAGCTGCGTTCGAAGATGCCGGGCATTGCAGCTCAGCACTGTGCCATCGTGACGCGCGACGAAAAGAAGGTGTTCGTGCGCGACCTGGGGGGCGGCGAGACCCTGGTCAACAACGACCTGGTTCCCGCCAACAGCGAGTGGCCCCTGCATGCGGGCGACCGGCTGGTGGTTGGCCCGCTCGAGTTCAACATCCAGTTCCAGGAGAAACAGCTCAATCAGCGCGACCTGGAAGAATGGGCCCTCAAGTCGCTCGACGTGGAAGCCAAGCGCGAGAAGCGCGAGATCGAAGAGGACGACCCCTTCGAGCCCGGCGTCAAGGGGCATTCCTCGGCGAATGCCGCGTCGGCCGCCGGGGCCATTCTCGACCGCCTGGCGGCCATGCGCGGCCAGGTGAAGGGCCGCCTCCGCGTCAGCCGCGAAGGCGACATCACCGTCCTCCGCTTCAACGACGTCTACCTGGTGGAAGAAGCGGAGATCGCCTTCATCAAGAAAGAGCTGATCGACAACCTGGGCCGGCAAGGCATGCGCGTGCTGCTCGACTTCAAGAACGTCAAGCGGCTGTCCAGCGTCGGCGCCGAGATGGTCCAGGAAGTATTCCGCCGCATCCGGGCCCAGGCGGGCTCGCTGGCCATGTGCCGGCTCAATCCCGACCTGCACATGGCCTTCCAGACGCTGGGCATCCTCGACAGCATCAAGCTCTTCAACAACAAAGACGAGGCGTGCGCCGCCAAGTGGTGAGCCCGCCCCTCAGCGCACGGGCTGCGAAGGGGGCACCTTCCCCGCTCAGCCCTTCTCGGGGCCTGAACTGGCCCAGAGACGTGTCACGTCTTCGCTGATCGGTTCGCCCCGGCACATGCGTAACAGATCACGCTGAGGAGTGAGTCCGGCGGCAGTCACGCAGCGGAGCGCTGGTTCATTGGCCACGGGCACATCCACATAGACGGGCTGCCCGGCGTGGCGTGCAAGCGCCGCCTCGAGGAGACGTGTTCCCGCTGCGGGCTCGGCCAGACATGGACCAATCTGGGCCGCGTTCGCGCCGGGCCGCGACATGACGTAGCCCGCCAGCAGGCCGGCCTGGCGCAGGACCAGTGTGGCCCCTTCCGCAAGCAAGTGCGTCAGCAAGCTGGTTCGCTGCGTGCGCGTGATGGCGCGATCGTAGCTGCAGAGCTCGGGGAACCATTCGGGATGCAGCGCGTCGACTCCCTCCGGTGTGCTGCTGCCGGGCAAAGACGGCAGCCCGGCGAAGCGCTGGAGTTTGAATTGTGGCTGGAAGCCGAGTTTCTCATAAATGGGCTGCCCGAGGGGAGTCGCGTCGAGCCGGACGCTGCGAACGCCTCGTCCGTCGAGGAAGTGCAGGGCATGTTGCATGAGGGAGGTGCCGATTCCTTGCCCGCGCGCGGCCGGATCGACCAGGACCATGGCAATCCAGCCGACGGTGTCGAAAGTGAACGCGATGGCCGAGCCGACCGGAGTGGACTCGAGTTCAGCGAGGAAACAGCCCGTGGGTTCGAGTGCGCGGAAGCGTTCGAGGTCGGCGTGGGTCTGGTTCCAGCCCGCCTGTTGCTTGAGATGCCAGAGGGTGGGGAAATCGGCCCCACTGAAGGTTCGGAGGTGAAGCAAGGGAGTGTCCGCGATCGTACCGAGCGGTGTCAACACCAGGGGTCGGGGAATGGATCGGCCCTTTCAAAATAATTTCAGAAAATTGCTTGATCTATAGTTGGGTGTAAAGTACTGTTTCATACCAGGACTCGCAATCCCTACAGAGAGCTAGATCGTCAGAGTCATTGATATCTGAAGTCCCTGCATTGCGAACAGGGCGAAGATCAGGCGCCAGGACGTTCGGGGAGTGGTTCCGGTCTTGCAGTAATCTCCGCAGACCTCTCAAGCAAGTGCGGGGAAAATCCGGAACGGCAGCCGATCAGTCCACCATCAACTCGCGAAACCGGAAGAAGCAGGCCAAAGCAGTCAAGTGCGCTCACGCGCTTGGATTGCGCCCGGAGAGCAGGTGCCACAGTGCCGACTGCAATGAAATTGGCGAAAACCTCGCCAGCCCTACCGGTGCTTCGCAAGAAGAAGAACCGGAAATGGCTAGTGTGGACCGTCGCCGTGGGCACGCTGGCGCTGACCGCCGCGGTGGTGTGGGGAGTGTGGCTGAGCGGGCGGGTGAACCTGTCGCCAGAAGAGCAAGAGCTGGTGGACCTTATCAACCAGCAACGCCGCAACAACCTCATCGCCGAAGTGAAGCCGAATGCACGGCTGTGTGAAGTGGCCCGACGTCACTCGCAATGGATGTGCGACCAGCAAAAACGCGAGGTGCCAACCGTCCCGGTCATCGAGGAATACCTCACCGCCGTCTCTTATCCCTATCAGGGCTGGGGAGTGCTGGTGGACCGGGTCGAGAATCGCGGACCGAAGTGGATCATGGTCAGCTGGCTGGGCAAACCCAATCTGGGTGGCGAGGTCAAGAGCTTCCATCATGAAGAGGTCGGGGTTTGTATGCTGCCCGACCCGAGCGACCCGTCGGTGAGCTACGTCACGGTGGTGTTCGGCAAGAGATGACACTCCGTCGCCAGGGGTGGGCTAGAATTCAGCGTTGAGATCACGAGTCTCTATAGGAGGAGCACGATCATGTCTCGCAGGAATTCCCGTTCCGGCTTCTCGCTGTTGGAACTGCTGGTGGT
>JBFWSD010000688.1:0-4616 GCA_050248575.1 Gemmataceae bacterium | reverse complement strand
GCCGCCCGCGGTCAGATGTTCGTGGGCCAGCCGGAACACGCCACGATAGTTGCCCAGCTCGACGTTGACCCACATGTAACTCATGCTGATGACGTCAGCCCCGTTGGCGAGGGCATACTCGTAGGAACGCAGGTAGCCCATGCCGCGGAGCATCATGACCCTGGCCCGCGGCGCCACGCCGGTGATCAGCGACTTGTCGTTCAGCGGGCGGCCCGCGATGATGCCCGCGCAGGCCGAGCCGTGCGGCACGCCGGAATCGCCAAGCACAAAGGGCCCCTGGGCCGCGAAGTCATAGCCGAACAGGTCGTCGACGAAACCGTTGCCGTCATCGTCCTTGCCGTTGATTTCTTCCTTGGGATTGCGCCAGAGTGCTTGCATGAGGGGCGGAATCATCAAGAGGCCTGTGTCTGCCACGGCCACCACGACTCCCTTGCCCGTGATCTTCTCCTTGGTCCAGACCTGGTCCGCCTGGAGTTGCTTCAAATTCCACGGGATCTCGAGTTCCTTGCCGAGCGGCCTGTCGGCATCGTCCTTCCAATCCTTGAGGATGCTGATGTAGGTTTGTTTCTGCTCGTCGCTGAGCTGGCCCGGAGCTTCTGCCCGTTGCTGGCGGGCCGGGCCGCGCTGCAGGTAGACAAACGAAACCGCCTTGTCCGCCGCCAGTTCTCGGCAAGCTTTGCCGGTGGCCTCGCAGGCGAAGCCGTTCACGATCCAGAAGCGCGTGACATCTTGAACGCTGCCGTCTTTTTCAAGTGCCTTGACCTTGCCCGCCACTTGCTGCCAGGAAGCGTCTGCTTTCGTGCGCAGTGTCTCGAGGACGCGCCGGCGCATTTCCGAGCGACGTGCCTTGCTGTTGTCGGCGCAGAATTTTTCGAAGTCGCCGCCTTTCTTGAAGAGCTGGTCCTCCATGCGCACGAAGACGGCATATTTCTTGTCGAGGCCGTCGAGGCCATCGTCGAGTTTTCCGCCCGCATCCTCTGCGGCGGCCGTCAGGGCCAGGAACAGCAGCGCGAAGGCCGCCGCCAGTTGACGTGGATGGAACATGAGTAGCCCTCCTCGAATGTTGCCATGGCATGGGAATGACGACTCACCGCAAGTGGCGCAACGGGCAAGGGCAACCAGTCTTGCCGCAGTTTGCCCGGCTTTCCTGGCAAACAGGGTTGACGCAGGCTGCCGGTGATCGCTGTGCTCATCGCTTCAATTCGTAAACCCGGTAATTCAGGTATTCCGATAACTTGACGGAAGCAAGGTACTTCGCGGAAGGGGAAGCCATGAAGCGGCAATGGAAGTGCGCGAGGCTGATAGGGCTAGGTTGCCTGGTGGCTCTCACCATCGTGACCGCAGTCTGCCCGCAGCCGCCCAAATCCACCGACAAGCCCCCCGCCAAGGACGACGCACTGCCCAACCCGCGTCCGATCGATGACGCTTCCATCTTGAGCACCTGGGGCCGCGAACCGATGCCCATCGATCTGGGCACCGCGCTGCGGCTGGCGACCAACTCCAACCTCGACATTGCCCGCGCGCGCGAAGTGGTCAGTCAGTCGGAAGCCGCGCTCACGCGTGCTCGCGCCATCATGTTGCCCAACCTGGGCTTCGGCACCACCTATATCAACCACCAGGGGCTGATCCAGCAAGCGATTGGCAACATCCTCAACACCAACCGGGCTTCGCTGTTCGTGGGCGGCGGCCCGGTCGCCTCGTTCCAGGTGAACGACGCCATCTTCGTGCCGCTGGCGGCCCGCCAGGTGGTCAACGCCACCCAGGCCGGTTTCGAGCGCGTCACCAACGAGACGATGCTCAATGTGGCCGAGGCCTATTTCAACATGCTGCGGGCCCGTCGCCGGCAGGCCGCCATCCTCGAGACCATCGACCAGCTCAACAGCAACACCGCCTCGCCGCTGCGGGCCAAATCGAAAGGGCTGTTGCCTCTGGTGCGCGATTTCGTCGACGTCGGCGGCAAGGACGCTTTCCGTTCCGACCTGGAACGCGTTCGCGTCGAGGTCTTCCGCCGCCAGCAGGAGTTGCAGCTCGTGTTGCAAGACTTCCGCATTGCCTCCGCGGAACTGTCCCGGCTGTTGCGTCTGGATCCCGAGATCCTGCTGTGGCCCGTGGAAGACTTCCGCTATCCGCTCAACTTGCCGGGCGACTGCTGGACGCAACAGGAGATCGAGGAACTGGTGCGCTTTGCTCTCAACAATCGCCCGGAGCTGGCCGAGAATCAGGCGCTGGTGAACGCGGCCGTGGATCGGTTGCGGCAAGCGCGCTGGCGGCCCTTCACACCGACCTTTGCCGTGGGCTACAGCTCCGGCGGCTATGGCGGCGGGCCGCTCTTCACCGAACGCCTCGATGGCACCTTGCAGGGCACCAACCGAATCCTCACCGGAGGCGGGCAGATCCAGCAATGGGGTACGCGCAACGACTTCGATGCCAGCATGTTCTGGCGCCTGCAGAACATGGGCTTCGGCAACGTCGCCGAGATCCGCGAACAACGCGCCCTGCGCAATCAGGCCCAGTATCGGCTGCTCGACACGCAGTATCGCGTCATGGCCCAGGTCGTGCAGGCCCAGGAACAGGTGATCCGCAACCGTGAACGCGTCGACATCACCCGTAGCGCCCTGTTTGGCGAAGATGGCTCGCTGACCGGGCCGGTGTTCCGCTCGTTGCAGCTCAACTTCGAGCGTGTCCGCGGTGCCGAGGGCCGCCCGCTCGAAACACTCGACTCCATCCGCGGTCTCTTCGACTTGCTCGATGCCTATGCAGGCGCCGTCACCGACTTCGAGCGTGCCCGCTTCCGTCTGCTCTTCGCGCTCGGTATCCCGCCGCGTGGCTTCGTGGAGCCGGAAACGATGCCGCAGCCCGCCGATGCCAGGCCGCCCCAGCAGCCGATGGCCGCCCCTGTGCCTGCCCCCAAGGAGTGAGCTGTGCGCCCTGATCCAGTTTGTTCCTAATCCGTATACAACGCAATCAACGCGAGCAGGGAGATGAGATGGCCGCTCAGCGCAAGTTCGTGGTCATGGTCATGGCGACGTTCCTGATCCTGGGGCAGCCGACGTACGGACAGGATCTCGACGATGGCGCGGATGCTGGCCGCAGTCCGTCCTTCTATGCCGGCACCGAAGCCTTGTGGCTGATGCGCACCTATCCGGGCAGCTTCGCGATTGCCAGCACCGTGGACCGCACCGCCACGACAATTCCTGGTGTCACCATCTCACTGGCGGACCTGCGCGACAATGCGGCCGAACCAGGCTTGCGGGCCTGGGTGGGATTTGGCCTGGGCGAGGGCTATGCCGTCGAGCTTTCCTATTTCGGGCTTCAAGAATGGAGTCGCTCGGCCACCATTCCGGTTCAAGATCCTCCCTTCGCCAACTCGCCGTTTCTGGGAACGTCGGTGCCGTTTGCAAACAAGAGCTTCGACACGACGCTGACCGCCACACTCGATTCCGAGGTTCACAATGCCGAGGCTAACCTGCGCCGAGCCGCCAGCGGCGAGCGCTGGGGGGCTGCGGCCCTGGTTGGCTTCCGCTATTTTCACCTGAACGAAACCATCGATATCACCGGCGTGGAACAGTTCATCAGCACCATCGAAACCACTCGGACCCAGGTGACGAACAATCTCTACGGCGCCCAGGTGGGCGGCGAAGTGTCGCGTCGCTGGTTCGGCAACCGCCTGGCGCTGTCCTTCAACGGCAAGGTCGGCATCTTCGCCAACAATGCCAACCAGGATACCAGCAACTTCAGCTACCGGACCGACGGCCTGGCGGGCAACATCACCCTGGCCGGCGGTCGCGGCACCACGAGCTTCGCGCCGCTCTACGAAGGAGGACTGAACGCCGTTTTCTGGTTCACGCGCAACGTGGCTCTTCGCGCGGGCTACACGGTGCTCTATGTCGATCAGCTTGCCCTGGCGCCGGATCAACTGCTGCTGACGGGTACGGCGATTCGCTCGTTCCCGCAGCAAGCGTACCCGCCCGGCACCGGTTCGCAGATCACGACCAGCGGCGACCTGTTCCTGCACGGTCCTTCCGTCGGGCTGTCCGTTGCTTATTGATGTGAGAATGGCGCCGCCCGTCACGGTCTGGGCTTCTTGGTGCGTTTGAGGATTTCTTCGAAATACTCCTTGGCCTCGGCGACGCGGCCCGCATCGTAGAGGGCCTCGGCCAGTTGCAGGATGGTTTGCTGCGAGTTTGGATTGATGGCCAGGGCCGTCTCGAGCAGGTCGATGCTCTTCTGCGTCTCCCCCACCCGCCGCAGCACCCACGCCAACCGGGCCAGGAACACCGGATCATTGGGCACGTTGGCGGAAACCCGCTCATAGATCTTGAGGGCCGTCGGCTTGTAGCGCGGGTCCACCTTGTCGGCGCTGGCTGCCGCGTCCACGAAACCACGCCAAAGCTCCGGGTCGCGGAAGTCCTTGTCGAGCAGCATCTGGAAACGCTTGAGGGCCGCGTCGTAGTCCTTTTCCCACAGCAAGACCCGGGCCAAACGCAGGGCCAGCTGTTCGTCGTCAGGATTGGCTTGACGCAGCTTCCGGTAGATCTCCGCCGCTTCCTTGTAGGAACCGCCCCAGCTCAAGACGTCGGCAAGCAAGAGCTGGGCCTTGGCATCGTCGGGCCGCT
>JBFWSD010000687.1:0-4620 GCA_050248575.1 Gemmataceae bacterium | reverse complement strand
GGGGACGACGAACACGCCGGGCTCTTTCTTCTTGAGCTCGCGCTGGATCAAAGCCGTCAGTTCCTCGAAGAAACCCTGGATTTGCTTCTTGGACAGCTCCGTCTTGTCGGCCAGTTCCTTGTAAAGGTCCGACTTGGTCATCGGACGAGGCTTGGTAGCGGCCATCGAACTCCCTCTCTAGGTTTCGAACAGGTGAATTGGGAACGACACGCGAAGGTTAGGGAGGTAGGGAAGAATTGTCAATGAGAAAAGCTGGCGAAACGGCGTTTTTTTCGCAGTTTGCGGGGTAGTGGGGCTGTCGGAGGCCGGAAATACCGGGGTTTGCATGACAGCTGTGCAAACGCGCGGGCTGCGCGGGCCTGGCGCCCGTCACTTGCAGCTGCAAATGGCCCGCGCGGCGCACGCTGGCACTTGCGGTTGATCTTCGCGTCCGACAGGGGTAGAAGACAGTGCCCACGATGGATGGGACGCGACAGCCGCCCTGCGGCGCGCGCCGGGAAGGATTCCCAATGGAGGAACAGAAAGTGAAGAGGAAAGCCGCAGTTGTCACGGGCCTGGCCCTCGGGGCCATCACCATCTATCTGGGCAGTCAGTTGATGGCCCAGTATCCGCCCACCGGCGGACGTCCGCCGCAGGTGCCGCAGGCCGGCCAGGTCGCACCGCGCATCGCCGTCCTCAACCTCGGCCAGGTCATTCGCAATTACGAAAAGTACAAGCGGGCCCAGCTCGAAATGAAGAGCGTCGCCGACCGCTACCAGGCTGACTACGAGAAGATGAAGGCTGAAGCCAGCCGCATCCAGGTCCAGCTCCAGGATCCCAAGGTCAGCGCCCAGCAACGCGAACAGTACGAAAAGCGCATTCGCGACCTGCAGCGTGACATCCAGGACAAGGCCGAGGAAGCCAAGAAGGACCTGGGCAAGCGCGAGTTCGACATCCTCGTCGCCACCTACAAGGAAGTGCGCGACGTGGTGACCACCTATGCCCGCTCGAGCGGCATCGACATGGTCATGCACTACAACGACGGCGTGCAGGAAGACGAATTCCTGCCGCCCATCTTCTCGCGCAAGCTGTCGAACGGCGCCTGCTTCCCGATGTACGTGATCCCGCAGATGGACATCACGAACTCGATCGTGGATCTGCTCAACCGGAAGTCGCAGGTGCAGGGCAACCCGGTTCCGGGCCCCGGCGCCGCGCCGATCAACGTGCCCACCATCCGGCCGAATCGCTGATCGGAAGCCAGTAACAACTTCGCCGGGGCCGTCCGTGGCGGGCGGCCCCGGTTTGCCTGTTCCGGGTTCGCCCGCCGGCCTACGTCAAGGAAGACTATCGTGATCAAGCAAGGTCAGCGCCTGCAGCACACCATCATCCGTCCGGCCCAGATCGAGGGCATCGGTTTCCTGACCGGGGCCGACGTCCGACTCCGCTTCAAGCCAGCCCCCCCCGATACCGGCATCGTCTTCGTGCGGGTCGATCTCGATCCCATCGTGGAGATTCCGGCCCGGCTCGAACGCGTGGTGAGCACACAACGGCGCACGGTGCTGGGCACGGGCAAGGCGCAGATCGGTCTGGTCGAGCACGTGCTGGCCGCACTGGCTGGCCTGCGCATCGACAACTGCTACGTGGAGCTGAACGCGCCCGAGCCCCCCGGACTGGACGGGTCGTCTCGTGATTTCACCACCTTGCTCCGCCGCGCCGGGCTGCGCTTGCAGCCCGCCACGCGCCCCATCTGGACCGTGGAAGAACCGGTGCAGGTGTCTCAGGGTGGAGCCACCATCACGCTGCATCCCGCGGAGACGGGTCTCACCCTCAGCTATCTGACCGACTACAGCGACTGGACGCCGGTGGGCAAGCAGCGGTTCACCGTTCAGTTGACGCCGGGCACCTTCCTGAGCGAACTGTCGGCCAGCCGCACCTTCATCTTCGAGGAAGAAGTTGCCGAACTGCGCCGCCAGGGGCTGGGGGCCCGCACGACGCCCGCCGACTTGCTGGTGTTCGGCAAACGCGGGCCGATCGACAACCAGGTCCGCTGGGCCGACGAACCCGCGCGGCACAAGAGCCTCGACATCGTCGGCGACCTGGCCCTCTTTGGACAGGACCTGGTGGGGCACCTCGTGGCCTTTCGGTCCGGCCACGCTCTGAACGTCGAGCTGGTCCGCGAACTGGCCCGCCGCTGTGCACCACCCTGCCAGGCCCCGCTGCGGCGGGCCGCCTGATGCTTGCTTGAACCAGGGCTAGCAAGCTTGCTAACCTTCTTGATAGATGCGGTTGTCATCATCCAACGAAGCAGCGTGAACCCATGGGACATGTCCGCACTAACCTCGAGCTCAGAAACCCAAGACTCCCAGAGCTGCAAGGAATCTCTGTCAACGCGTTGGTCGATACGGGCGCGCCGATGCTGTGCATCCCTGAACCCATTGCCGTTCAGCTGCAACTGCAGACGAACAATCAGCGCGAGATCACCACAGCGGCTGGCCGGCAACAACTCGTTCCCTACGTCGGTCCCATCGAAATCAAGTTTGAGAACAGAAACTGCTTTGTAGGGGCACTTGTGCTTGGCGATGAAGTGCTGCTGGGAGCGGTGCCCATGGAAGACATGGACATCCTTGTCTGCCCCGCGCACCGCAAGGTGATTGTCAATCCAGAGAGCCCTGATTTTCCGCATGCTCTGGTCAATGGTCACGATCTAGTAGGATCCAGGAGCAACAGATGACTCTGCGGATGGCCGTCATCGGTGTCGGGCACCTTGGCAAGGAACACGCCCGCATTCTCTCCGGCCTTGCCGACGTGGAACTGGTCGGCGTCGTCGACGTGAATCCCGAGCAAGCCCGGGCCGTGGCGCAACGATGCGGCACCCGCAGCAGCACCGATTACCGGGAACTGCTCGGCAAGATCGATGCCGCCTGCATCGTGGTGCCCACCAGCGAGCATCTGGCTGTGGCCACGCAATTCCTGGAACAGGGTGTGCATCTGCTCATCGAGAAGCCGCTCGCCCGCACGTCGGCTGAAGCGCAGGAACTGGTCGAGCTGGCCGAACGCCAAGAACTCGTCCTGCAAGTGGGCCACATCGAACGCTTCAATCCGGCCTACGAAGAGCTGGCCGGGCTGCCCGTGCAACCCCGCTACGTCGAGTGCCGTCGGCTGGGAAGTTACACGGGCCGCTCCCCCGATATCGGTTGCGTCCTCGATACGATGATTCACGATCTCGAGCTGGTCCTGGCCCTGGTGCGTGCGCCGGTGAAGTCGGTGGACGCCATGGGGATCGCTCCCTTCGGTCTGCACGAAGAGATGGCCACGGCCCGCCTCACATTTGCGAATGGCTGCATCGCCCAGCTCACGGCCAGCCGCCTCAGCATGGTCACGGCGCGGACGATGAACGTGTGGGCGCCGGAGGGGTTCGTCGGTGTGGATTTCGCGGCCCGGCAGATCACGCTGGTGCAGCCCTCCGCCGAGATGCGCCGCCACGGGCTCGATCCAGGTCGACTCGATCCGGCCTCGCGGGCCAGGCTGAAGACCGACATGATCGGCCGGCATTTTCAGGTGGCCCAGCTCGATCGCAATCATGGCGACCAGCTCACGCGCGAGCTCGAGCACTTTGTTGGCTGCGTCGAGAGCGGCAGCACGCCGCGTGTGTCCGGCACGCAGGGCCGCGACGCCCTGCGTCTCGCCGAACAGGTGCTCGAGAGCATCCGCAGTCATCCGTGGACAGGCGACGCGAACGGCCCGTGCGGCCCGCTCGACCTGCCCGCTCCGCTCGGTTCGCTATTCACGCCCCTCGAAGACGCCGCCGCGGCTTGAGGACCGGCGGCCCCTGCCGCAAGCCTTCATGACAGGCTTGCTGCGCATTCCAGTTCCGCGACGTTCGCTCGACACCTCTTTGCGGTCCGAAGCGTGTAAAACGCCTTCAATGGGAGGTCGGTCGGCCCCGCGCCAGACCCATACAGACAATGGGTGCGCAGGGGTGGCCATTACAATTCTGTAACAACTCTTTCTGTCCAGTTGAAGGATGGACATATTCTTTGTTACAGTCATTTAATCCATGAGAACCTTCACTTGCTATCTCCTTTTCTTGGCAATTCTCCTCAGCTCGATCCCATTCTCCAGCCAGAGTGGCAAGAAGAGCCAGCGAGCCGATCAGCCAATCGCACCGCAGGATTCCAGTTCGAAGTTCGATCCAAATACGCAGGATGATATTGAGAAAGACGCATCCTGGCAGATTACGTATCAGTCCCGTGAACCGGACGGTTCTTCGAGGACCATTGCATTTCATCCACGGACATTGCCCGTTGACAGCGACCTGCTTCGTCGCTTAACCCGACTTCAGATTTGACACTCCCCTTTTTGTCTTTTGCGCGCAGCGTCGTGGATCGCTGCACGCAAAACCGCGTTGCGTCACGTGCACATACCCCTTGACGGCGCATTGGATTCGCAGGAAGTCCTCGATCCTGTCACGCTATTGCGAGTGATCGAACCGCTTATGGAGCAGTCGCCACTGGAACAGGAATCCCTTCGGCGCCTTACGGGCATTGCTGCCCGGCTCGAGAAGCAGAGGTAGAGGTGGGTCGCAATCCTGCTGCGGCAATTTCGGTGTGAATCAGCCATGACTCACTTGGAATGGCCTTC
>JBFWSD010000686.1:0-4631 GCA_050248575.1 Gemmataceae bacterium | reverse complement strand
CCCCGAGGAGAGGAAGACCAGGCTGCCCGCCACGATGGGGTCGGCGGCATAGACGCCGTAACGGGATACCCAGCGCACATCCCAGAGGGGTTTGCCCGTGTGCACGTCGACGGCGGCAAACGCCTTGCCCGAGCTGACCAGCGCGAAGGTGGCGCCTTCTCTTTGGAAAAGGACAGGCGTGGAGTAGCCCGACTCTTCCTTGTCGGACATCCAGACGATCTTGCCCGTGTCTTTATCGAGGGCCATGCCCGCCTTGCCCACGTTGAGCAGCACGAGCTTCTCGTGGATGCGCGGCGCGGAGGCAAAGCCCCACGTGGGCACGGGCAGCTTGTCTTCCTTGGCGATCTGCCGCGACCAGAGGACCTTGCCCTTGGCGGCATCGAGGCAGAAGAGGTCGCCCCAGCGGCTCAGCTGATAGAGCTTGCCCGCGTGTACGGTGGGAGTGGAAGTGGTCCCTCCCTGGAAGTAGAGATCGCCGAGCGGGGCGTCGTAGGAGTGTTTCCACACTTCCTTGCCCGTGACGGCGTCGAAGCAGAAGACGGTATCTTTCTCGTCGGCATTGCCGGTGGTGTAGCAGAGGCCGTCCTTGACGCTGAGCGCGGCGAAGCCGAGTCCCACCTTGGTCTTCCAGGCGCTGGGCGGCCCGGCCTGGGGCCACTGGGTCAGCCAGCCCGTTTCTGGCGAGATGCCGTTATGATCCGGTCCGCGCCAGCAAGGCCAGTCGGCCCCGCCCGCCGCGGCGGCCATCAGCAATAGCCCGGAAAGGGCAGCAACGTTCCTCATGGGAGTTCTCTCGTGTGGCAGGAAGGCGAGGCCGTTACTAGTTTAGCCGACAGTTCGAGCTTTGCTGCGCTAGCCGAGGTACTTCTTGGGGATCTCGGCCCCGGCCACGAAGCTGAGCTTGCCGATCTTGCACATCTGGTAAACGTTGATGCGAAAATCCGGGCAGGTGCTCACCAGGCAATACGCATCCGTCGGGGTGAACTGGAAGTCGGCCACCAGCCAGTCGATCAGGCTGATGGTGGCGGTCTCCACGGCCAGCTCGAGCGGGCGGGACGCATTGACCGACACGATCGAGCCCGGCTTGTCGATCCGCATCCAGGGCACGCGTTTCTTCTTCACCACCTCGAGCTTCACGCGCACGCTGGCCTTGGTCTCGGCGGCCGTGCCCGTGAACTCGGTGTCCCCCTGGCTGGCGTGCACGTCCCCCAGATAAAAGAGGGCCCCGGCATGATGCACGGGCAGCATGATCTTGTGCCCCGGGCACACGTCGCGAATATCGAGATTGCCCCCCCAGTCTCCTTGCCCGTCGAGGCTGGTGGTCACCTCGCGGTCGGGCGCCACGCCGATGGTGCCGATGAACGGCGTGATGGGCCACTGGATGCGGTCATTGAAATGGAGCGTGCCGTCGCGCGTGGTGCCGCTCGGGCCGGGTGTGTGCTTGAAGATCTTGGTGGTGTAGTCGTTCGACAGCTCGGGCCAGCGCGTCGATTCGCCGAGCGGGCCGCGGCGTGGCCCGATGGCGATCCACGAATAATCGTCGACCACGATTTCTTCGATGGTGACGACAAGCATGTCGCCGCGCTCGGCCCCGGCCACGAAGACCGGCCCGCCGATCGGATTGGCCAGCGGCGGCGACCGATCGAAGCCGGGCCGCTTCGCCGGGACCGCCTTGTCGGCCTCCGTCTTGAAGTAGCCCGTGGAGGCGTCGTAGGTTTCGATCTCGATGGATTCGCCCGCCTCGATGCGCAGGAGCGGCTCGTCGCGCCAGTCGAAGGCGTACTTGCGGGCCTGCTCGCGTGTGATCCGTTGCATGGTGGTGTTCCCGGTACGGTAGGACGGACAGACCAGACACCAATATGGTCGTGGCCCGGCGCAGGATCAAGCTATCGGAGCAAATCTTATTTGGGCGGTTGGTCAACGGACAACACGGCCCGCTGCATCACCTGGCTCGAATCGCGGCGGAAGCGGGCTTGCAGCCAGCGCGTGTACGGATAGCCCAGCCAGGCCAGCCAGTGGTTGGGGCGCGACAGGGCCACGATCTCGTACCATACGTCGTCGTTCTCATCCCGCTCGATCAGGAAGAGCTCCTCACCGCGTTCCACGTGCCCGGGCAGCGTGCCATAGGCGAAACCAAAACGACGCGGCTCATCGATCGTGTAAACAATGCGGCAACTGCACACCACCCAGAGACCGAGGGCATGGGCCACCACCGCCACGCATTGCCCGGATTCGAGAGGAGTATTGCCCGGGAAGGGCTCGACCCAGCCCAGCCGAAATTGCTCCCAGTGACGCAGCGCACTACAGACGGTAGCGAACACTTTCTCTCCCGAGCCCAGCCTGATCCGACTGCGATCGAGCTGAAAGCCGGCAGGCGGCCGATCCGGACTTCGCGTGATCTGCAACGGCCCGTAGCTCAGCTCGAGCGTTGCTTGCGCTTGCAAGAACGCCTGAATGGCATCAGCGCCGGGACGGGCCAGGTGGAACACAGGACTTCTCCAAGGCTGGTATGTGCTCAACCGCAACAGTCTACGAGCATTCAACCCGGAAGTGGGAGATTTGGTGGCAGGGAGCGCGGTAGCGGTTAGAACGGGTGTAACGGGCACAGTGTGCCTGGACGGCACAGCTTGGGCAGCTTTACTATTTCATATGATTATGTTTTGATTTATAAGCGAAGAGAGGTAACTTGAGAGAGATGATCAGTTGGGCAGATCTGGGAGGGATCTCCGGACATTTACCCAGGCATGGGTCGTACGTCTGCCGCTAACCACTTGTCACGCCAGCTTTCGCGGGCGGAGATCGGGGCCATGCGCAGAGTCGTTGTCACGGGTATCGGTGTCGTTGCTCCCAACGGGATTGGTCGGGAAGCATTCTGGTCCGCTTGCCTTGCGGGGCGTAGCGGCGTGGGCATCATTCGCACCTTCGATAGCTCGAAGCACCCGGTGAAGATCGCCGCCGAGGTGCCCGAGTTCGACGTCACGCCATATGTGCCCGCGGAACAACGCAAGAACGTCAAGATCATGAGCCGGGCCATGCGTTTCGCGGTGGCTGCGGCCAGCCTGTCCATCAAGGACAGCGGCCTCGAGCTCGATCACGAGGATTGCGAGCGGCTCGGCGTGGTCATGGGCACCGGGCTGGTGCCGATCGACCTGCCCGAGGTAGCGCCGCGACTGGTCGAGGCCTGCAACGGCTCGGGCGAACTTCAGCCCGACAAGCTTGGCCAGCAGGGGGCAGGTTCCCTCTTTCCCTTGTGGATCTTGAAGTATCTGCCCAACATGGTGGCCGCCCACATCTCGCTGGCCCTCAATGCCAAGGGGCCGAACAGCACCATCACCACTGCCTGCTCGGCCGGCACGCAGGCCGTGGGCGAAGCGTTCCGCCTGATCGGCCGCAACGATGCCGACATCGTGCTGGCGGGCGGCGCCGATAGCCGCATCGATCCGATGCTGCTTTTGGCCTACACGGCCCTGGGAGCCCTGAGCCGGGCGGAACGGCCCCCTTGCGAGGTCTCGCGCCCCTTCGACGGCGCCCGCGACGGCTTTGTGCTGGGCGAAGGTGCCGGCGTGCTTGTCCTGGAAGAACTGGAACATGCCCGCCAGCGCGGCGCGCCCATCTATGCCGAGGTGCTTGGCATGGGCTCGAGCTTCGACGCTTATTCGATCACCAAGCCCGACCCGCAGGCGGGCGGCGCGGCCCGGGCCATCGAGTGGGCCCTCAAGGAAGCCCGCATCGACCACCACGACGTCGACTACATCAACGCCCACGGCACCAGCACGCGTCTCAATGACCTGATGGAGACGATGGCGGTCAAGCGCGTGTTCGGCGACCGGGCCCGGCGGCTGCCCCTCTCCTCGATCAAGTCGATGGTGGGCCACCTGATCGGCGCCGCCGGCGCGGTCGAAGCGGCGGCCCTGGCCTTGTCGCTGCGGGAAGGCGTGCTGCCGCCCACGATCAATCACACGCATCCCGACCCGGAGTGCGATCTCGACTACGTGCCCAACTGTGCCCGCGAGGTGCCGTTGCGCACCGCGGTGTCGACCAGCTTCGGCTTCGGCGGGCAGAACGCGGCCCTCGTCATGCAGCACTTCAACGGCTGAGCCACTACACACACTTACATTCTGCTTGTCATTCCTGTCCATCGCGCGGCGCGCCGGGCCATTGGCGTTAGAATGGCCCGCGTTGACAAGGTCGCTGGCAAACGACTGGACGAGGATGGACATCATGAGCCGCCTGCTGATTCGCTGTGTGTGTGTCGCCGGGGTCGTGTGCCTGGCCCCGGCGCGTGGCAGCGCCCAGGATGAGGATCGGCCCGTCTACAAGTCGGCCTATCGCATCATCAACGCGCACCGGCACTGCGACAGCCCCAGCGTGGCCGCCGTGAAGGCCGAGCTCGCCGTCCTCGACCGGACCGGCGTGGATACCATCGTGGTCCTCGACGGCGGGACCAGCGACGGCAAGCTGCCTGCCTGGATCCAGCTGCGCCAGCAGTTTCCCGAGCGGCTCATTGTCTTCGGCAACTTGCCGTGGGGCCGCAGCAAGCAGCCCGGCTTCTTCGAGAGCCTGCCCCGCGAGATCGCCGACCAGCATCGCCTCGGCGTGCAAGGACTCAAGATCTTCAAGCAACTGGGCAT